>JBDUAP010000017.1:0-15843 GCA_040004585.1 Sporichthyaceae bacterium | reverse complement strand
GTCACATCAAGATCATTCAGTCATCCCGGGTGCACCAACCTCCCGGGGCAGAACAACTAGCCGCCCTCAGCGCTTGACTCGGTAGTCGACGAAAGTGGCGTACGGCGACTGGCGGGCACCGAGGTGCTCGAGTTCGACCGACTGGGTGAAGCCGTCGAAGAGCCGCTTGCCGGCGCCGAGCACGACCGGCGCCACGATGATGCTCAGGCCGTCGATCAGCCCGGCGGCCAGCGCCTGCCGGATCACGTCGGCGCCGCCCATGACGCTGACGTCCTTGTCGCCGGCAGCTTCGACCGCGCGGGCAACCGCGGCCTCGACGCCGTCGACGAACACGAAGTCGTCGCCCTCGGGCTGCTCCTCCGGCCGGTGGGTCACGATGAAGAACGGCAGCCCCCACGGGTTGCTGTCACCCCAGTGCCCGGCCGCCTCATAGGTGGCGCGGCCGCCGACGACGGCGCCGACCTTGGCCATCGCAGCGTCCAGCCATGCCTTGTCCTCGCCAGTCGCTTCGGTCTTGGGCTCCTCGTCGTATGACCAGGGGCCGCCGAAGACCCAGTAGTGCAGCCGCTCGCCGCCGACGCCCAGGCCGGCGTCCGGGCCGTCGTCCGGCCCCGTGATGTAGCCGTCGACCGAGGTGGTGATGCTCGCAGTGACAGTCACGTCGGTGTCCTCTCTGTTCTCAGGTGCAGACCGGTCCGGGCACGCGAACTCATCGGCCCCCTAGGCTCGCAGGATGCGGCTCGGCGTGATCGTGCTCCCGGAGCAGCGCTGGGCCGATGCCCAGCATCGCTGGCGCAAGCTCGACGAGTGGGGCTTCCACTCGGCCTGGACCTACGACCACCTGTCCTGGCGTAGCCTCGCCGACGGGCCGTGGTTCGCCACGGTGCCGACACTGACGGCGGCCGCACTGGTGACCCGCCAGATTCGCCTCGGCACTTTCGTCGCCTCGCCGAACTACCGCCACCCGGTGCCGTTCGCCAAAGAGCTGATGAGTCTCGACGACGTGTCCAACGGGCGCTTCGTCCTCGGCGTGGGTGCCGGCGGCACCGGCTTCGACGCAAGTGTGCTCGGGACGGGCGAGCTCTCGGCGGGCGAGCGGGTGAGCCGCTTCGCCGAGTTCGTCGAACTCCTCGACAGCCTGCTCACCAAACCGATCACGTCGTACGACGGGACCTGGTTCCGCGCCATCGGAGCCCGGATGGTGCCCGGCTGTGCGCAGCAGCCCAGGTTGCCGTTCGTCGTCGCCGCCAACGGGCCCAGCGCGATGCGGGTCGCGGCCGTGCACGGGCAGGCGTGGGTGACCACCGGGGTGACGCCTCCCGAGGACGGTGAGGAGCGCTGGTGGTCCGGCGTCGCGAACGCCAACAGCCGGATGGACGCCGCGTTGGAGAGCGTGGGCCGCGAGCCCGCCGACCTGGCGCGCTACCTGAGCCTGGACGCGTCGGGGGTCTTTGCACTGTCCTCCCTCGAGCAGTCTCGCGACGCCGTCGGGCGAGCCGAGTCGATGGGGTTTGCCGAGGTCGTCGTGCACTGGCCTCGGCCGGGCGGGGTCTACGCCGGCGACGAGGGCGTGCTGGAGGAGGTCGCCTCTGAGCTCCTGCCGGAGTTGCACGTCGATGCCTGACGGGGTGCGCCGCTCCCGCCCCGCCGAGTTCCTCGGCCTCCTTCCGTTTACCGAGCGCGCGTATGTCACCCAGCTGTTGCGCCGGGAAACCGTCGGCGGCGCGCTGATCCTCGTCGCCGCGACGGCGGCCTTGTTGTGGGCCAACAGCCCGTGGCAGGAGGCCTACACGGACTTGCAGCAGACCGAGATCGGCCCGCAGGCACTGGACCTCCATCTGACTCTCAGCGAGTGGGCCGGCAGCGGGCTGCTCGCCATCTTCTTCTTCGTCGCCGGTCTCGAGCTCAAGCGCGAGCTGGTGCACGGAACCCTCCGCCGACCGGCCGAGGCCGTCCTGCCGGTCGCAGCAGCGATCATCGGCATGGCGGTGCCGGCTCTCATCTACCTCGCCGTCACCGCGGGCGACGGGGAAGCGGCACGCGGTTGGGCGATCCCGACCGCGACCGACATCGCGTTCTGCCTGGCCGTTCTCGCCGTCGTGGGGCGCCGGCTGCCGTCGGCGTTACGGGCATTCCTGTTGACCTTGGCCGTGGTCGATGACCTCATCGCGATCGTCCTGATCGCCGTCTTCTACAGCGGCGGGGTCCACGCGGCTGCCCTGGCCGGTTCGGCGGGCGCGCTCACCCTGTACGGCGTGCTGCAACGGCGCGGCATCGACACGTGGTGGGTCCTGGCGCCGCTCGCACTCCTGGCCTGGGGCCTCATGCACACCTCCGGAGTGCATCCCACCGTCGCTGGCGTCGCCCTCGGGCTGCTGACGAGAGCGTCCCATCAGCCCGACGGCTCGCCCGGCCCGGTGGAGCGTTTCGCGCATCGGTGGCAGCCCATCTCCGCCGGCGTCGCGGTGCCGCTCTTCGCCTTGCTGAGTGCGGGGATCTCGGTGTCGGTCGACTCGCTGCAGGCCGCCGCGCACGACCGGGCCGCCGTGGGCGTGGTCGTGGCCAGACTCGTCGGCAAGACGGTCGGAGTCTTCGCCGGTGCCTATGTGGTGGCCCGCCTGACGGCCGCCCGGCTGCACCCCGGGCTCCGCTGGGCAGACGTCTTCGGCGTGGCCGTGCTCACCGGCATCGGCTTCGCGGTCCCGCTCCTCGTCAGCGACGTGGCGTTCGGCGCGGGCTCGACGCAGGACGATCGCGTCACTGCGGGGATCCTGGGGGCGGCCCTCCTCTCGGCGAGCCTGGGGGCGGTCCTGCTGCGCCTGCGCCACCGGCACTACGAGCGGCTGTACGACGAGGAGAACCGGGACGCGGACGAAGATGGCGTCCCCGACGTGTACCAGACCGGTCAACCTGGGCAGACTGACCACACACCATGATCGTCGGTGGCCGCCGTACCGAGGAGGACGCATGTCCCAGCAGCAGTCCGAACAGACGTTGGGCGCGCTGTTCGCCGACGCGAGCCGCGACCTCTCGACCTTGGTGCACAGTGAGATCGAGCTGGCGAAGGCCGAGATCCGGCGCGACGTGAAGAACGCCGCGACCGGCGGAGCGATGTTCGGTGCCGCCGCGTTCGTCGCCGTTCTGGCTGTCATCATGCTCTCGATCGCGGCGGCGTACGGTCTGGTGGCCGCCGGCCTGCACCCCGGATGGGCCTTCCTGATCGTGGCGGGTGTCTATCTGCTGGGCGCCGCGGCCTGCGCCGTGATGGGAAAGCGGACCATCGCCAAGGTCGGTCCGCCGCAGCGCACGATTCGCACCAGCAAGGAGACGGCCGCGTTCCTCAAGCACCCGCGGTCGGCGAATGCCGAGACCCCGACAACGACCTGACGCCTCGGTCGCCCGCGTCGCGGGCCCGTGGGAGCACCGCATGGTCGCAGCCAACGGTGCCCGGTTTCACGTGGCGCTGGTTGGCGACGGACAGCTCGTTCTCTTCCTGCACGGTTTCCCGGAGTTCTGGTGGGCCTGGCGACACCAGCTACCGGCCGTCGCGGCTGCCGGTTATTGCGCCGCCGCGATGGACCTGCGCGGCTACGGCGCGAGCGACAAGCCACCACGCGGCTACGACCTGAGCACCCTGGCAGCCGATGTCGCAGGAGTGATCAGGTCGCTGGGCGCGCGGGACGCCGTCGTCGTCGGACATGGCTGGGGCGGTCTTGTCGCGTGGACCGTTGCCGTCGCCGCACCAGGACAGGTGCGCCGGATCGCCGCGGTGTCCATGGCCCACCCGCGACGGTTGCGGCAGGCCCACCTGACCGACCCGCACCAGGTCCAAGCCAGTCGGCACATCCTCGGCTTCCAGCGCCCGGTCGTGCCCGAGCGCCAGCTCGTCGCCGACGACGCAGCGATCGTCGGCGACCTCCTGCACCTGTGGTCGCGGCCGGGCTGGCCGGAGCCCGAGACGGAGCAGACGTACCGGCAGATGGTCCAGATTCCCGGCGTGGCCCACTCCGCCCTGGAGGGCTACCGCTGGGCACTGCGTTCGCTCCCCCGCCCCGACGGCCTGCGCTACGCGCGCCGAATGCGTACGCCGGTCGCCGTGCCCACCCTGCACGTGCACGGCGCGATGGCTGGGCCGGTCCTCACCAGCAGCGCCCAAGGATCCGGCCGGTACGTCGACGCGCCCTACCGGTGGCGGTTGCTGCCCGGCGTCGGGCACTTCCCGCACGAGGAGGACCCGGAGACGTTCAACGCCGAGCTGATCGGCTGGCTCGACGACCGGGAGCCGGATCGGTGAGCGACGACAGTGCTGCCAGCCGCGACCGTGACGAACGCGGCCGGGCCCGCAACGCACGGCCCCGCGACGGTCTCGGCCGCCCGATGCCGCACACGGCGGCCGGCGTTGAACGGGTCCCCGACGACCTGGTGCTCCCACCCGAGGAGTCGCTGACCGAGGCCCAGCGCCTGCTCGACGCCGAGCGGCCTTTCCACGCGCACGAGGTGCTGGAGGGCACCTGGAAAGCCGCGCCGCCGGCCGAGCGTGACCTGTGGCAGGGCCTGGCCCAGCTCGCGGTGGGACTGACCCACCAGCGCCGCGGCAACCGTCGTGGTGCGGTCACCCTGCTCCGCCGTGGCGCGGCACGCATCACGCCGTACGCCGTGGACTCCCCGCACGGGATCGACGCCGCGGGACTGGTCGACTACGCACAGAGGCTCGCCGCCGAGATCGAGGCCGGCGGCGACACAGCACCGATGCCGCGCCTGCGCGGGGGGTGAACGCGGCGCGCGTCAGGCGCAGGCGCGGGTAGAGACCCTGCTCTGGGCAGCCCGACCGGCTTGCGCGACCTGCGCCACCTCGTCGGCGGTCAACGCGTAGCCGGTGTTCGGGTCGTCGAGGGACTTGGCGAACACCACGCCGTACACGCCACCGCGCAGTGACAGCAGCGGACCTCCCGAGTTGCCAGGCTCCACGTCCGCGTACAGCGAGAAGATCTCCCGGGTGACGTGGCTCGAGCCGTAGATGTCGTCCCCGCGGGCCTTGACGGTGTCCCGGAACCGGGCTGCCTCCAGCTTGTAGGGCCCGCCGCCGGGGAAGCCGGCCACCACCCCCTGCACGCCGCGCTTCGCGGTGAAGTCAAAGGCCAACGCCGGGGCCCGCAGGTCGGGCACGTAGAGCACCGCGAGGTCGCGGCGTGGGTCGAACACGGTCACCCGTGCCGGGTAACGGGTGCCGGCGCCACCGACGCGCACGACCGGATTGCGGACACCGGCTACGACGTGCGCGTTGGTCATGACGTGCCGCGCCGCGTAGACGAAGCCGGACCCCTCGAGCTGTCGGCTGCACGAGGGCGCGGTGCCGGTGATCATGACAATGCTGTCGCGAGCGGCCCGGATCTGGGGCGACTCGGCAATCGCCGGGTCCGGCGGGTCGACCGGCCGGATCGGCTCAGGTGACAGGCCGCCGAAGACTGTCGGCAGCCCGTTGGCGTCCAGAACTCGGCGGAAGTTCGAGAAAAGCGTGCTGGCCTGCTCGGGCATCACCTGGTCGACGGCTCTGATGACCCGCGACTGGCTGATCTGCTCGGACACGGCGGAGGACGGACCTGGCCTCAGTGCCGAGGCAAGGAACCAGGTGACGAGCAGCATTGCCAGGACACTGACCAGCGCACCCAGCGCGGCGTCGATCGCGACGGCGGGACTCCACGTAATGTGGTCGCGCACCTTGCCGCCGACCCAGGAGAAGACCAGCTGCCCGAGCGTCGCGCAGATCAGCACCACGCCGAGGGCCAGCACCGTCTGGCCGACCCCCGACTCGGCGCCCTCGACCAGCGGCGGCGCGATCGTCAGCCCGAGGATCCCGCCGCCGATGAAACCGGCAAAGGACAGCACGCCCACGACGAAGCCCTGCCGGTAGCCCGAGTAGCCGAAGGACAGAGCCGACAACACCAACAAGAGGTCCAGCCAGTTCACCCGGTCACCTCGGTCCGCCCGGCCATCGCCGTCAGGTCGGGCGGGAGGTCCTCCGGGTCGGAGTCGTCCCAGGGCTGTTCCCATCCGGCCACACGCAGCAGCCGATCCAGCAGACCGGCGGTGAAGCCCCACACGAGCAGGTCGCCGCGGAGCCGGAACGCGGCGCCGACGTAGCCGCTCGGATGCCGCACCCGCAGCCGGTTGACCGGTGCCACCAGGTCGGCGATGGGCACCCGGTGCACCGATGCGACCTCGCGCGGATCCACGGCATGCACCGGTGACGGCGTGTGCCACCAACCCAGCACCGGCGTGACGACGAAGCGGCTCGGCGGCAGATACAGCGCCGGCAGCGATGCGAAGACCTGCACCCCTCGCGGGTCCAGCCCGGTCTCCTCTACGGCTTCGCGCAGCGCGGCGGCCACCTCGTCGACGTCCTCGTCGTCGACCGCTCCCCCGGGGAACGCCATCTGACCGGCGTGGCTGCGCATGTCGTGCGCCCGCTCGATGAGCAGGACGTCGGGGCCCGTCTCTCCCCTGCCGAAAAGCATCAGTACGGCGCTGGCCCGGCCACCGCCGGCCGGTGGGCGGAAGCTGCTGAACTCGTCGGGAAGCACGCCGAGCGCGGCCTCGGCCACCGGCTGCAGCCAGTCGGGCAGGCCGGCTCCTTCCTCGGAGCTCACACCGTCACCCCGAGATGTGTCTTGATCAGCGCCGCCAGCTCCTGAGCCGAGCGGATCTCGCCGATCTTGCGCCCGGCGATGCGGCCGTCGGCGGTCACGAAGAGCGTCTGCGGTGGCGCGAACGCCTGCAGCTCGCGCGCGATCAGGTCACCGTCCTCGTCGTGCACCGACGGGAAGCTCACCCCGAAGTCGACCGCGGAGCGCAGCCCGTAGTCGCGCGGCGCCTTGTAGTGCACGCCGAAGAACCGCAGCTTGGTGCCGGCCTTGCGCTGCGCGTCAGCCAGCAGCGGCATCTCCCGGTCGCAGTTCTGGCACCAGGCGGCCCACACGTTGAGCACCATGGGGGTGCCGCGCAGGTCGGACAGCCGCACGGCCGGTCCGGCACCGAGACAGTCCAGGGGGGTGGCGGGCAACCCGTCAGGCCGTGGCGTCGCCCTGGGCAAGGCGGGGCACGGCGGCAGCGCATCGATCGAGCCGGTCACCGTGGTCGGCGAGCCGGTGCCCATCGGGGCAGCCCGTGGTTTGGGGGTATCCGCGCTGCAGCCTAAGAGCAGCAATACGCTCGCGGCGCACAGCGCAGCCACCAGTCCCCGACGTCGCCTCACAGGGAGCTCGCCACGGCGGCTGAGGTCTTGACCAGCTTGGCCGCCTTTCCCGGGTCCGTCTCGCCTTCGCCGTACGACGGGCACAGCCCCGCCAGCGGACAGGCACCGCACGCGGGTTTGCGCGCGTGGCAGATCCGTCGTCCGTGCCAGATCAGCCGGTGGCTGAGCATCGTCCAGTCCTTGCGCGGGAACAGCGCCCCGACCTCGGCCTCGACCTTGTCCGGGTCGTGATCGGCCGTCCAATCGAAGCGCCTGGACAGCCGCCCGACATGCGTGTCCACCGTGATGCCGGGGACGCCGAAGGCGTTGCCGAGCACGACGTTGGCCGTCTTGCGCCCCACCCCGGGCAGCGTCACGAGGTCCTTGAGCCGACCCGGCACCTCCCCGTCGTACCGCTCCACCAGTGCCTGTCCCAGCCCGATCAGGGCGTTGGTCTTGGCCCGGAAGAACCCGGTGGACTGGATCAGGCCCTCGAGCTCGGTGCGATCCGCGGCGGCGTAGTCGGCGGCGGTCCGGTACTTCGCGAACAGCACCGGGGTGACCATGTTGACCCGGACATCTGTGGTCTGCGCCGACAGGATCGTGGCCACCAGCAGCTCCAGCGGGCTCGAGAAGTCGAGCTCGCAGTGCGCATCGGGGTAGGTCAGAGCCAGCAGCCGGTTGATCCGGCGGGCGCGTCGCGTGCGCGCCACGGGCGTTTCGGTCGGCTCCGTCGGGACTTCCGTTGGGGCGCGTGACGGCACGGGAGCAGCCTACGGTGGCGAAAACGGCCCGCGCCCGTCCGGGTGACCTCTGCTCAAGCCTGGCGGCTCCTCCGACGATCACGCTCAGTGACCAGCCCGAGAGGTGGCTCGTGATCAGCACGCAGGACAAGGACAGCGCAGGCAGCGCTGAAAGCGCTGACGGCGCGGCCAGCAGCGGACGACCCGCCGCAGGCGCGCGCAGTCGTCCGCGGCCCCAGCACGCCCCAGAACTGGCCCACCTCACGCTGACCGAGCTGCGCACCTACCGCCAGGAGCTGGTCACCGAGGAGATCCGGGTTTCCTACTGGCGCCGCATCCTGCAGGCCCGCCTCGACCTCATCATCGGCGACGACGACTCGACCGCGTTGCGCCGGTTGGGCTCGGTCCTCACGGAGCACGAGGTCTACAGCCGCCGGCTCGCCGTGCAGCAGGTGCACGTGCCCGGTGATGCTCCGCCACTGCCCGACCTCGGCATGCTGTGGGACACCAGCCAGCTCGGCGAGGACGACGACGGGGCGGTCGTCTCGCGGCTGGCCGACGCCGAGCACCAGCTCTCGTCGTACCGGCACTCCCTGCACCTACGACTGGACACCGCCACCGGGGAGTTGATCGCGCGCTACCACGACGAGCCCTCACTGGCCCTGTCCGCTCTGCCGATGAAGCCCGACACCGGCCGCGAGCGCAACACCGGGATGGCCTGACTGCCCCGATGTTGCCCGGATGCGGCAGACTGGGTCCGTCAAGCCGGAGGAGGGTCTCGTGACCGACACAGGTGTCGGCCTCGCCAATACCCCGCTGTTCGCGGCACTCGACGACGACGCCGCCGCGGCGCTGCGCTCCTGCATGAACGAAACGAGAGTGGCTCGCGGCCGGACGCTGTTCAACGAGGGCGACCCCGGCGACGCCCTCTACGTCGTCACCGAAGGCAAGATCAAGCTCGGGCGCAGCGCACCCGACGGGCGTGAGAACCTGCTGGCGATCCTCGGACCGGGCGAGATGTTCGGCGAGCTGTCGCTCTTCGACCCAGGCCCGCGTACGGCGACAGCGACCGCCGTCACCGACACCACCGTCCTGGGGCTCGGGCACGACGACCTGCAGTCCTGGCTCACCGGGCGTCCCGAGGTGGCATCCCATCTGCTCGGTGCGCTGGCTCAACGGCTCCGCCGCACCAACGAGGCGATGGCCGACCTGGTCTTCAGCGACGTGCCCGGCCGGGTGGCCAAGGCGCTGCTCGACCTGGCCCGGCGGTTCGGGGTGCAGTCCGAGGACGGCCTGCACGTCACGCACGACCTGACCCAGGAGGAGCTCGCGCAGCTCGTCGGCGCCTCCCGCGAGACGGTCAACAAGGCGCTGGCCGACTTCGCCAGCCGTGGCTTCCTCCGGCTGGAGGCCCGGGCCGTCGTGATCCTCGACATCGAGCGCCTGTCCCGCCGCGCCGCCTGACCCACCCGCTTCGCCGAGTTGGTCCAGTTGGGCGGACGCTGGTAGTTACGACAGGTCGAGCTGGGCGAGCTCACCCCGCGAGGTGATGCCAGCCTTCGTGAAGATGTTCCGCAAATGGAACGCCACCGTTCGCGGTGACACCCAGCACTGCGCCGCGATGTCCTTGTTCGACATGCCCTGCCTGACCAGCGCCGCAACCTGGCGCTCCATCGGGGTGAGGTCGAGCTGCGTCGACGGGTCACGCTTGCGCGCGGTCTCCCCGGACGCGCGCAACTCCCGTGCCGCTCGAGCGACCATTGGCTCGGCGCGGAGGTCCTCGAACACCTCGAGCGCGGCACGCAGGTGGGTTCGTGCGTCGACGCGGCGTTGCGAGCGGCGTAGGAATTCCCCGTACGCGAGGTGGGTGCGAGCCCGGTCGTACGGCCGACCGCTTCCGCCGGCAGCGGCATCAGCGTGGTGAGCAAGGGCGCTCTCGAAGAGGGCAGGTGTGTCGATGGGTTCGGCGAGCAGCGCCCGACCGTGGTCGACAGCTGCGAGCGCCCATGACCAACGGGTGCCCTCCGCGAACGGCACAAGCTCCTTCAGCCACGCGGCGGCTTGCTCTCGGTCGCCGGCTCGGACCGCGGCGTCGATGCGGTCGAGGGCGACGAGACGTCCCAGCGTGCTCACCCGCAGGCTAGCGAGGTGGTGCAGCGCGGTCGTAGTGTCGCCGTCGTGCGAAGCGCGGGTGCCTTGCGCCAACCGCATGAGGTCGTGGACGGGATCGGCGAGCACTCCGAGCGGCTGCCCGGCCGCCGCGTCGAGGTCGACGAGGCGCAGGTCGTACTCGGCGGCGGGTTGGCCTTGGAGGGCGGCGAGCAGCGTGAGCCAGCCGAGTGGGACCGCGCCGAGCGGCTGCTGCCCGGCGCTGACGCTGAGCGAGAGCGCTTCCTCGGCTGAGCTGCGCAGTGCGGTCCACTGGCCGGTGACGAGCTGGGTAAAGCCGAGCCGGGGCAGCGCGTAGAGGACCAGCATGCCGGCGCCGGCGTCGCGGGCGCCGGCGACCATCGCGGTGAAGCAGCGGTGGTGGGCTGGGTCGTCGCCGAGGTGCAGGGCGGCATTGCCGAGGTGGGAAAGCAGGTAGAGGTCGTCGACGTCGGTGCCGGCTTGCAGCGCGGCCCGCAGTGACCCCAGCGCGGGCGCCCACTGGTCGGCAGATGCGTGGGTGAGGCTGAGCAGCAGGTGGCCGAGGCAGCGAGTCCCGGGAGATTCGTCGGCGATCGCGGCCGCGGCGAGAGCCGTCGCGTTGAGGGTGGTTCCGCTGTCCGAGCCGTAGGTGCTCATCAGGGCTGCGGCGACGGCCAGCTCGAGCGCGCGGGTCGCATCGTCCGCTGCGACAGCGCGAACCGCGGTGGCGAAGATGCGGTGTGCGTCGACGCCGGACCCGACGTTGACCTCGATGCGCCCACGGAGCCGGTCGATGTCGGCGCGTAGCACTCGGTCGTCGGCGAGGTCTCGCGCGGCCGCGGACAGCGTGCGCGCCGGCGTGGTCTGCCCGGCTGACCACGCGTTGCGGGCGGCTGCGTACAGGTGTTCGGCGCGAGGCTGCTCGCCGACGGTGAGCTCGGCGGCACGGCTGTAGGCGGCGGCCGCGGCGGCGTACCCGCCGCGTTGTTCGGCGCGCGCACCGGCCGCGGTCAGGCCGGCAACCACCGTCTCGTCGGGGCTGTCGACGGCGGCGGCCCGGTGCCAGGCGTGCCGGTCGGGGTCGTCGCCTTCATCGAGTGCGTCGGCGAGGGCACGGTGCGCTTCACGACGCTCTCGGCTGGTCGCGGCCTGGTACACCGCGGACCGGACCAGCGGGTGGCGCACCCAGACGGTGTCGCCGTCGACGACGAGCAGCCCCGAGCGTTCCGCGACGTCCATGCTGTCGGGGTCGGCGCCGAGGCTTTCGGCGGCAGCACGGACCGTCGCGACGTGTCCGGAGTCGTCGGCTGCAGCGACCAGCAGCAACGTCTGAACCGCCGGCGGCAGACGCCGGCAGCGGTCCAGGAAGACCCGCTCGATGCCAGTGGTGAGGTGCAGCTGCGCCGGCAGCGGCTCAGCGCCGGCAAGCTGGGCCCCGGACAGCGTGGTGGGGAGCTCGACGAGGGCGAGCGGGTTGCCGGCCGCCTGGGCCATCAGCCGGTCCGCGACGGCGTCGGGCACGGCGGCGTGGGTCACGTCGGTGAGCAGCGCGCGGGCGGCCTCCCCCGACAGGGGCGTCAGCGCGACGGTCGGCACGCCGTCGGGTGCGAACGTGTGGCCCGCGCCGTCGCGGGCGGCGAACACGACGGCGACCCTGTCGGCGCCGAGGCGCCGCGTGGCCACCAGCACCGCGTCGGCGGTGGCCTGGTCGAGCCACTGCGCGTCGTCGATGACGCACAGCACCGTCGCATCCTCGGCAGCCTCGGTGAGCAGCGACAGGGTCGCGAGCGCCGCCAGAAACGGCTCGACCGTGACGTCGTCGGCCTGGCCGAACGCAGCCCGTAGCGCACGCGCCTGCGGCGCCGGGAGCCGGTCGAGGATGCCGAGGACGGGACGCAGCAGCCGGTGCAGCGCGGCGAACGGCAGCGGCGCCTCCGACTCCACGCCCTGGGCGCGCAGCACCTGCACGTCGGCGCCGGCGGTCGCGACGAGATCCTCGAGCAGCGCGGACTTCCCAACGCCGGGCTCCCCGTGCAGCAGCAGTGTTCCGGCGCGGCCACCGCGGGCGTCATCGAGGAGCGTGGCGAGTCGGGCGCTCTCGTCGCCCCGCCCGTGCAGCACCTTTGTGACGCTACGGGACAGCACGGGGCGCGGGCCCCTTATTGACGGACCCGGCATATTCACCGGGGCGATGAACGCACGTTGCCTCCACCGTGGGCTCATGACCCCCGAACCGACAAGACCGAACTCGGTGCTGACCCGCGCTGCCGAGGACCTGGCCCAGCGGCGGCTCAGCCCGGCGCTGCTGAACCACTCATACCGGACCTACGCGTTCGGCGCTGCCCTCGGTGAGCTGGAGAACCTGGACGTGGACTGGGAGCTGCTGTTCGCAGCCGCGCTGCTGCACGACGTAGGGCCGCCGACGACCATCGACGGCGTCGACTTCGCCCTGGCCAGCGCCCGTGCCGCGGGCGACGTCGCCGGGGAGGTCGGATTGTCCACTGCCGCGACCGACACGCTGCGGACCGCCATCACGCTGCAGCACAGCCCAGTTGTGACTTCCGGGCACGGCCCGGTCGCGTTCCTCCTCTCGGCAGGCGCGAGTCTCGACGTCGTCGGGCTCCGGTCCTGGCAGGTGCCCTCCGAGCTGCTCGCGGCGGTGCTCTCCGCGCATCCGCGGGCCGCGTTCAGGCGGGAGTTCGCCGCCCCGTTCCACGGCTGAGCGCCAGGATCCCGGTCATTCGGCCGGGGCGACCAGCCGGCATCGCGCCCACGCTCAGCAGGTACCTCCCGCCCGCCTCGACCGCCCCACCTCCTGGAAGAGAGACCGTGATGACCACCACCGCCACCCGGACCGGACAGACCACCGATGACGACGCCGCCACCGCCAGCCGGGTGACCGACACCTCCCGCCGCCGGGTTCCTGTCGGGGTCGTGGTCGCCATCGCCATGCTCGGCGGCTTGGTGGCCACCCTGGTCCTCGTCCTGGTTGTGTTCGCCGGCGCGACCGAGCCCGTCATCACCGGCTCAGGGCTGCTCGGGCTGGCTTCCGGTTGGGCGCTGCTCGCGGTGCTCACAACCCGGCTCACCAACCAGCCGCAGCGCTGGGCCGCCGTTCCGGCGATCGTAATGTCCGCCACCGGCGCCGCCCTGCTCGTCACCACGCCCAGCAACGATGTCCTGACCACGGCCGGTTGGGTGTGGCCGCCGGCCGCGCTCGTCCTGGCCGTCTGGATGGTGCGGGCTGTACGCCACTCCATGACGAGCCGGGCGCGCTGGCTGCTCTACCCCGTCATCGGTGCCATCGCCGTCACCGCAGTCGGCGGCTTCGTCGAAAGCGTTGCACTGACCCGCGACGAGACTCGGGCGCCTGGGTCGTCGATGCCCGGTAGGTCGTACGACGTGGGCGGGCACCGCCTCCACCTGAACTGCACCGGCACCGGCAGCCCCACCGTCGTGCTGCAGAACGGCCTCAGCGAGACCTCCCCCCTGTGGAGCGGCATCCAGGCCCGGATCGCCAAGACCACCCGGGTCTGCGCCTACGACCGGGCCGGTCAGGGCTGGAGCGGCGACGCCGCCTCCCCGCAGGATGGGATCGCGGTCGCCACGGATCTGCACACCCTGCTCGCCCGCGCCGGCGAGCACGGCCCGTACGTCCTGGCCGGGCACTCCTCCGGCGGCACACTCGTCATGACGTACGCCGCCCGCTACCCGGGCCAGGTCGCCGGGATGGTGCTGCTCGACTCAGCCAGCCCGCACCAGTACACCGACCAGCCCGACTTCCCCGGCACCTACGCGATGATGCGCCGACTGCTGCCCGTGATGCCGGCCCTGGCTCGCGTCGGCGCCAGCCACCTTGCCCAAGCTACGGCGTCGACTGCCCTGTCCCCGAGCGCCGTGGCGCACGTCCAATCTTTCGCGACCAGCCCCCGCGGCGCCCGCAACATGCGCGACGAGCACGCCCAGCTGCTGAACGTGTTCGCCCAGGCGCAGGCCCTGACCACATTCGACCCGAAGCCGCTTGCCGTGGTCACCGCCAGCGAGAACGCGAACGGCACGAAGGGCTGGGCTGCCGCGCAGGACGCGATGGCTGCTCTGTCGACCAACAGCACCCACTGGGTCGCGGACGCCACCCACGTCGGGCTCCTCGACGACGCGAACGCGTCGGCCAACTCGGTCCGCGCCATCACCGAGGTCGTCACCGCGGTCCGTACCGGTACACCGCTGGTCTCCCGATGAGCGGACAAAGCACGACCGACACACCGAGTCCGATCCGTCCCGCACCTCCCGCAGACCCGACCACAGGAGTCCTCATGCACGCCACCGAACCCGCCACCACCACCACGACACCCACAACGCACGTCGACGGCGAACGCGACAACGGTCCGCGCAAGTCGTGGGCCGTCCTCGCCCTCGCGTTGACCGCTCAGATCCTGGTCGTCCTGGACATCTCCGTCGTCAACACCGCGCTGCCGTCCATCGGCGAGTCGCTGCGTCTTGGCAGCAGCGACCTGCAGTGGCTCGTCACCGCGTACCTCCTGTTTTCCGGCGGCGGCCTGCTGCTCGGCGGGCGCATCGCCGACTTGCTGCCCCGACGCAGGGTGTTCCTCACCGGCATGACCATCTTCACCGGCGCCTCCCTCTTCAGCGGGTTCGCCGGCAACGCCTCCGAGCTCATCGCCGCCCGCGCCACCCAAGGACTCGGCGCCGCCCTGATGACCCCGGCGGCACTGTCCATCCTGATGACCACCTACTCCGGCGCACAGCGCACCAAGGGCCTGGCCCTGTGGGGTGCGGTCGGAAGCCTCGGCGTCGCCGCGGGCGTCCTGCTCGGCGGCGCGCTCACCACCTGGGCCGGTTGGCAGCTCATCTTCTGGGTCAACGTCCCCATCGGCGTCGTCGCCTTCGCTATCGGACTCAAGGTCCTCCCCAAGGACGTCACCGCCCGCGCCGACCTCGCCCAGTTCGACCTGCCCGGCGCTCTCACTGTCATTGGCGGCCTCGGTGCCCTCATGTACGGCCTCGCCAGCACCTCAGCGCACGGCTGGCTCTCAGTCCGCGCCCTGGCCGCATTCGCCGTCTCCGCGGTGCTGCTGACTGCGTTCGTCCGCATCGAGCGCCGCGCGGCCCGCCCCCTGGTTCCGCCACACACCTGGAAGGTGACCACCCTGGTGTCCGGCACGACCGTGATGCTCGGCGCGACCGCCCTGCTCGTCGGCACCGTCTTCCTCACCTCGATCTTCTTCCAGACCGTGATGGGGTACTCCGCGCTGCGCGCCGGCGTCGCGTGCCTCGCGCTCGCGCTGGCCATCACCGCCGGCACCCACGTCGCCAGCAAGCTGCTGGCCAAGACGTCGCCGCGCAACATCGCCGCCGGCGGGCTCACCCTCGTCGTTGCCGGCGCCGCCCTGCTGTCCCTGGTCGGATCGCACGCGCACTTCGCGACAGACCTGCTGCCCGGCATGCTGATCCTCGGGGCCGGCGTCGGCATGGTGTTCGTCGCTGTCGCTGTCACGTCGATGGCTGGCATCCCCGCCCAGCACGCCGGAATGGCGTCGGGCTTCCTGATGACTGGTCACGAGGTCGGTGCCGCCCTCGGCGTCGCCATCCTGTCCGCAGTCGCGACCGCCGCCGGCAGTCTCACCGACGCGGCCGGAGTCGTCGACGGTTTCTCTACAGCATTCGTCGCCGCCGCGGTCATCGCCGCCATCGTCGGTGTTGTCGCCTACCTTCGGATGC
>JBDUAP010000235.1:0-4667 GCA_040004585.1 Sporichthyaceae bacterium | reverse complement strand
CCCGCGACCGGGCCAGGCCGACTAGCCCCGCCTTGGACGCGGCGTAGTTGGTCTGGCCCGCCGAGCCCAGCAAGCCCACGACCGAGGAGATGAAGACGATGCGGCCTCGCTTGAGGCGAAGCATCCCCTTGGTCGCCCGCTTGGCGACCCGCCACGAGCCGGCCAGGTTGGTGTCCACGACGGCGGAGAAATCTTCCTCGGACATCCGCATGATGAGCTGGTCGCGGGTGATCCCGGCGTTGGCGACGAGCACCTCGACCGGCCCGTGCTCGGCCTCGACCTGCTCGAAGGCGGCGTCCACTGACGCCGGGTCGGTTACGTCGCAGCGCACCCCGAACAGCCCGCCGGGCGGCTCCCCCGACCGGTGGGTCACCGCGACCCGGTCGCCGCCGGCCGCGAAGGCCGCCGCGATGGCCAGCCCGATGCCGCGGTTGCCGCCGGTGATCAGCACCGACCGGCCCGCGTTGCTCGACTCGTCCACGCAGGCGACCGTACCGGGCAATGCGTCCACGCCCAACGTGCGGTGCGGCGCCCTTCGCCCCTTAGGGTCTGTCAGGTGGCCGCTCCGATCGATCCCGCCTTCACCGCCCTGCCGCTGCGCGCGCTGGCCGATGCCGCGCTCGCGCGGGTCCGCGACCTCGGCGTCGAGCACGCCGACTTCCGGCTCGAGCGCATCCGCGACCAGCACCTGAGCCTGCACGACGCGCGGCTGGACGGCGCGGCCGATAGCGAGGACATCGGCTTCGCGGTGCGGGTCGTGCACGACGGGACGTGGGGCTTCGCCTCCGGGGTGGACCTGACTCCGGACGCCGTCGTCCGCGTCGCCGAGCAGGCCGTCGAGGTGGCCACCGTGAGCCGGCCGTTGTCCACGACCCAGGTGGAGCTGGCGGAGGAGTCGTCCCACGGCGAGGTCACCTGGGTGTCGTCGTACGACGTGAACCCCTTCGACGTGCCCGACAAGGACAAGGTGACGGTGCTCGCCGACTGGAGCGCCGAGCTGCTGGCCCACGACGGGGTGGACCACGTCGAGGCGGTGCTGCACGCCGTACTGGAGAACAAGTTCTACGCCGACCTGGCCGGGACGGTGAGCACGCAGCAACGGGTGCGGCTGCACCCAGCTCTGGAGGCCGTCGGCATCGACAAGGCGTCCGGCCGGTTCGACAGCATGCGCACGCTCGCGCCACCGGTCGGACGAGGCTGGGAGTACCTCACCGAGACGGGCTGGGACTGGGACAGCGAGCTCGCCGAGCTGCCTGACCTGCTCGGGGAAAAGCTGCGCGCCCCCTCTGTTGAGTCCGGCGACTACGACCTCGTTGTGCACCCGTCGAACCTCTGGCTCACGATCCACGAGTCGATCGGACACGCCACCGAGCTGGACCGGGCGCTGGGTTACGAGGCCAACTACGCCGGCACGTCGTTCGCGACGTTCGACCAGCTGGGCAAGCTCCAATACGGCTCCCCGGTGATGCACGTCACCGGCGACCGCACCGTCGAGCACGGACTGTCCACGGTCGGCTACGACGACGAAGGTGTCGAGGGGCAGACGTGGGACATCGTTCGTGACGGCGTCCTGGTCGGTTACCAGCTCGACCGCGCGATGGCCCGGCTCAAGGGACTCGGGCGCTCCAACGGCTGCGCCTACGCCGACTCCTCCGCGCGCGTGCCGGTGCAGCGGATGGCCAACGTGTCGCTGCAGCCCGCTCCGGACGGCCCGTCCACCGACGAGCTGATCGGCGGGGTCGAGCGCGGCATCTACGTGCTCGGCGACAAGAGCTGGTCGATCGACATGCAGCGCTACAACTTCCAGTTCACCGGGCAGCGGTTCTTCCGGATCGAGAACGGCAAGCTGGCGGGGCAGCTGCGTGACGTCGCCTACCAAGCAACCACGACCGAGTTCTGGGGATCGATGGAGGCCGTGGGGGGGCCGCAGACCTACGTGCTCGGAGGCGCGTTCAACTGCGGCAAGGCGCAACCGAGCCAAGTCGCCGCGGTGAGTCACGGCTGCCCGACCTCGTTGTTCCGCGGCGTCCGGATCCTCAACACCGTGGCGGAGGCGGGCCGATGAGCAACACATCCACGGGGACAGCGCTGCGGCCACAAGACGTCGCCGAGCGAGCCCTTGCGATCTCCACCGCCGACGGCTGCGTGGTGATCGCCGAGGAGAGCAGCGAGGCCAACCTGCGCTGGGCCGGCAACACGCTGACCACCAACGGGGTGACCCGCGGGCGCACCCTCACGGTGATCGCCACCATCGGCGGGCAGGAGGGCATGTCCGCAGGCGTGGTCTCGCGCAGCAACGTCGGCCTGGACGAGGTGGAGTCGATCGTGCGCGCCGCCGAGGCGAAGGCCCGGGAGTCGCGATCCGCTGAGGACGCCCGCCCCCTCCCGGAAGGCGACGGTGCCGACGCCAGCTGGGACGACTCTCCTGCGGAGACGTCCATCGACGTCTTCGCTTCCGTCGCGCCCGCGCTCGGTGAGGCGTTCCAGGCCGCTCGCGCCGATGAACGTGACCTGTTCGGGTTCGCCGAGCACCAGGTCAGCACCGACTACCTGGCGACCTCCACTGGCCTGCGCCGCCGCCACGACCAACCGACCGGGCGCATCGAGGTCACCGGCAAGTCCGCCGACTGGAGCCGCTCGACCTGGGTCGGCCAGGGCACCCGCGACTTCACCGACGTTGACGTGTCAGCGCTTGACACTGAGGTACGCCGACGGCTGGGCTGGGCGCAACGGCGGGTCGACCTGCCGGCCGGACGCTACGAGACGCTGCTGCCACCGAGCGCCGTAGCCGACCTGCTCATCTACCAGTACTGGTCTTCGATCGCGCGCGACGCCAACGACGGCAAGACCGTGTTCAGCCGTCCCGGTGGTGGCACCCGGGTCGGCGAGCGCCTCACCGAGACGCCGGTGCGGATGTGGAGCGACCCTGCAGCCGAGGGGCTCGAGTGCGGGTCGTTCGTCGTCGCGGGGTCGTCCAATGCCGCCCAGTCGGTGTTCGACAACGGGCTGCCGATCAAGCCGACCGACTGGCTCAACTACGGCACGCTGACCGCTCTGATGCAGACCCGGCACTCCGCCGAGCTGACCGGCCTTCCGTTCACGCCCGGCGCCGACAACCTGCTCTTCGAGTCGGCGGGGGCCTCCCGCGGCCTCGAGGAGATGGTCGCCGACACCGAGCGCGGGCTTCTGCTCACCTGCCTGTGGTACATCCGAGAGGTCGACCCGCAGACCTTGTTGCTGACCGGGCTCACCCGTGACGGGGTCTACCTCGTTGAGGGCGGCGAGGTCGTCGCGGAGGTCAACAACTTCCGGTTCAACGAGAGCCCTGTGGCACTTCTCGGGCGGCTCGCCGAGGTCGGCTTCACCGAACGCACGCTAGCCCGCGAGTGGAACGACTACTTCACCCGTACGGCGATGCCGGCCTGGCGGATCGCTGACTTCAACATGTCCTCGGTCAGCCAAGCTTCCTGACGCTCTGACCAGCGCGTTTGTCAGCCGACCACCTCCCTAGTCCGCACACAGTCCGCAAGAGCGGCGTCTAGGATGCCGCGCGCCTTGTCGTCGTCGCCGGGCCACAGGTGCGCGTAGACGCTCAGCGTCACCGCGGCGCTGGCATGCCCGAGGATCATCTGCACCTGCTTGACCGACGCTCCCCCGGCGATGAGCGCGCTGGCCGCGTAGTGCCGCAGGTCGTGCGTCTTGTAGCTCGTCCCGGTCGCTCGCCAGACCGCCCCACGCTCGCCAGCGGATTTCGTGGCCGATCTGGCACCCCTCAAAGCATGGCTCGAGCCAGTCCGCCTACTGCTGCCGGCGGATGTTGTAGTCATCACGGTCCTCAGGGTCGGTGAGCCGCCCCGTCGACCCGCCACCGAGGAAGTTCTGCATCTCGATCCAGTCGGTCGGGTTCCCGGGTTTCCGCTTCCGTAGCGACGAGGCGATGCGCAACGCGGCGTCGAAGCTTCGAGTTGCGTCGCGGATGCTGCGCACGGAGAGCGCCTTCCCGCCGTCGAGCATGCCCGGGCACCGCTTGTGCGAGCACGCACCCTCGGGGTGGCCGTGGGCGCAGAGCCGCACGATGCCGAAGCGTTGCAACCACGCGGCCATTCCTCGGGCTGCGCACGAGACAGCTCCTCGAAACCGGTGAGCATGCCATCTGTTCCCGGCCACGCGTCGCCGGGAGCCCGGCGGCACGGCGCGAAGTGCCATGGCGCCGTGCCCGCCGACCCAACCTCCCAGTCGGTCACCGCCACCGACCCGACCGCCGTCCCTGGTGGTTAGCGGTGCCAGGTCGGAGAGTGCCGTCCGCGTCGGGGCGGGTTGTGCGTCAATGCACAGGAGTGACGAATCCGGTGACCGAACCTGTGCCGGTAAACGTCAGCATGCCAAGGTCGGGGTCCTCGAAGGAATCCGTGATGGTGAAGGTGCACGACGTCGTCGTGGCGCGCTGCTTGCTCGAACTCCCCTTGGCCATCGCTGGATCAACGAACTCGTCGATCACGGTGCCGTCGCTGTCAGTCACGGTGCCGTGGAACTCACCGAAAGCGGTGGGTACGAGGGTGGTCGTGCTGGCGACGTCATGAGCCGGTGTGAAGTCACCGTTGCCGTTGAGGGTCACCATGTAGGTGCTGCCGTTATCGCAGACCACGGTCAAAACCTCGCCCGAGGGG
>JBDUAP010000016.1:0-15868 GCA_040004585.1 Sporichthyaceae bacterium | reverse complement strand
TCAACCCGCTAGAAGGTCAGGCTGAATACAACCGACTCTTCGGTGAACTCTTGGCACTCGAGCAACACCGGCGCACGCTGCGCGAGCGGGCGATCGGGGCGCTTTAGGCATTTGGTGCGACGGGAAAGTCAAAACCCGAGCGGGATCGTGAACTAGGGGAGCAGACTGACCGGCGTGGGTGAGGTCCTCGTCCTTCCGGAACAGGTCACCGACGTGATCAACCGACTGCGCACGCAGAGCGGTGGCGTCGGTGTCGTTCCGGCGCAAGCGGTCGCGACGGAAGCCAACGCTTCCGGGCTCGCACCCGAGAACGTCGACGACATCGTGCGGCAGCTCGCCGAATCCGGTGTCGAGGTCGTCGTCGACGAACCCACCGAGGCCGAGTTGCAGCATGAGGTCGTCGACACCGAGTTGCCCTCGCTGGACGACGTGGGGCCGGGCACGTCCACCGATCTCGTGCGCGTCTACCTTCGCGAGATCGGCCGCGTGCCGCTGCTCACCGCTGCTCAGGAGGTCGAACTCGCCCGTCGTGTCGAAGCCGGTGTCTTCGCGGCGGAGCGACTCGGTCTGGATTCGCACCTGACCCGACGGCTTATGACCGATCTGTTGTCCATCACCGACGACGGGGATCGAGCAAAGCGACAGATCATCGAGGCGAACCTGCGCCTGGTCGTGTCGATCGCCAAGCGCTACGCCGGACGTGGCTTGCCGTTCCTCGACTTGATCCAGGAGGGCAACCTCGGCCTGATCCGGGCAGTCGAGAAGTTCGACTACACCAAGGGCTACAAGTTCTCGACCTACGCAAGCTGGTGGATCCGGCAGGCAGTGTCCCGCGCGGTGGCCGACCAGGCCCGCACGATCCGCATCCCCGTCCACATGGTCGAGACGGTCAACCGCATCCTGCGCACGCAGCGGGCACTCGTGCAGTCCCTGGGCCGCGAGCCGACTGCCGCCGAGATCGCTGAACGCGTCGACCTGCCGGCCGAGCGGGTGGCCGAGATCCGGCGGCTCGCGATGGAGCCGGTGTCGCTGCACTCACCGGTCGGCGAGGAGGACGGGTCCGAGCTCGGCGACCTGATCGAGGACGGTGAAGCTGTGCCGCCCGCCGATCTCGTGTCGGCGGGAATGTTGCAGACCCACTTGGCCGAGGTGCTCAACTCCCTCGGAGATCGGGAGCGCGAGGTCGTGCGCATGCGTTACGGCTTGGTCGACGGTGAACCGCGCACGCTCGAGGAGGTCGGCCGCGCATTCGGCGTCACCCGCGAGCGGGTACGCCAGATCGAGGCGAAGAGCCTTGCGAAGCTGCGCCATCCTCATCTGTCCGAGCAGCTGCGCGACTACCTCGGCTGACGCCCGTGCCGGCGTCATAGTCTCGACCGGTGAGGTGGAACCGCGGACCCGAGCTGCCGGCTGAGGCGCGCGCGACTCTTCCGCTGCAACCACGCGAGCGGCTGCTCGCCGTTGCCGCGCTCGCCGACGGAACATGGGTCGCGGCAACGCCGATCGCCCTGGTGCTGCCGGGCCGTCGCGTGGACTGGTCGACCGTCGCGCATGCCGAGTGGTCCGACGAGGAGACGGCCCTGCGGGTGGACCAACTCGCGAGTGGCGGCGCTCCCGCGGAAACGCACCGGCTGGTTCTCGACGAGCCGGACCGCTTGCCGGAGGTCGTGCGGGAGCGGGTGATGGCGAGCATCGTCGCGTCGCGTCACACCCCGGTCGAGGGCAAGGCGGGTGTCCGGGTGGTGGCCCGTCGGGTGCCGGGGGACGACGAACTGATCTGGCAGGTGGTCGTCGACCGTGGGCTCGACCCGGCCGACTTACGCGTACAGGCCGTGAGCGAGACAGCCGTCACCGAACTGCGGCGCGAACTGGGAGCCTGACGCCGGCCGAGCTCACGCGGCCTTGTCAGCGCGCTTCGATCTCGCCGCGTGGCGGCGGGGGGCGCGGTGGAGCAGCCGAAGCACCGCCGTTTCGACCTGGCCGTGTGTGGCCGGCTGGCCGAAGGAGGCCCCGTCGCCGAGCCGCTCCAGGGAGCGCGCCACGGTGACGCCGTCGTCGTACAGATCGATGACGCGTGGGTCGATGTAGGACGAGCGGCACACCGCCGGGGTGTTGCCGAGGTACTCGGCCACCTCGGTGACGGCTCGGCTGACCGCGCGCTTGCGCGCGGACGCCGACGGCGGAGCGCCGGTCGAGACGGCGAGCCCGACAGCCATCAGCACGGTCGCATGCCAGGTGCGGAAGTCCTTGGCGCTGACATCGGCGTCGACGACCTCGCGGAGGTAGGCGTTGATGTCGGCGCTCGAGATGTCGCGCCACACGCCCTTCTCCTTGTACGCCAACAGCTCCTCGCCGCCCCCGTCACGCGTGAGCAGAGCCTTGACAACCTTGCGCACACTCGGGTCGACCACCGATTGCACGCGCTGCTTCCCGGACTTGGCGATGTAGTCGAAGATGACGATGTCGCCCTTGACGGTCACGTGGTCGCGGCGCATGGTGGCTAACCCGTAGGTGCCGTTGTCCTCGGCGTACGACTCGCCACCCACGCGGAAGAAGCCGAGGTCGAGCAGCCGGAACGCGGCGGCCAGCACCCGTTGCCTCGTCAGACCCCGTTGCGACAGGTGGGCCTGCACGCTGGCGCGCGCCAGGGGGAGCCGCCGAGCGAAGGTGAGCACCCGCTTGTGCTTCTCGGCGTCGCGCTGCAGGCGCCAGTCGTCGTGATAGCGGTACTGCCGGCGCCCCGCCGCATCAGTGCCGAGCGCCTGGATGTGCCCGGTGGGCCACGGGCAGATCCACACGTCCTCCCAGGCCGGGGGGATGACGAGGTCGGCGATGCGGCGCAGGGTCTCGGGGTCGGTGACCTTGGACCCGCCCGCATTCTGGTAGGTGAAGCCCTTCCCGCGGCGCAGCCGCTTGATTCCGGGCCCCCCGCAGTCCGAGCGGCGCAACCGCGTCATCGTCAGGTTCCGACGTGCCCGTTGCTGCCGGCCGCCCAGCTCGCTTCGCCGGAGGCTGGCCTCGGGTCGGCGTCGGGTTCGGCGCCGAGCCAGGCGGGCCGCTTGTCGTGGAGCCGGTCGCTGACCGCTCCGGTGGCCTTGTCCCGCGCCGCGGACAGGGCGTCTCCGGCCTGGTGCTGCACAGACGCGGCGACGCGCTGCACGGCGGGGCTGGCGGCGACGGCCTTCGCGGAGCGGCGGATCTGTTCGTAGCGCTGGCGGCCGGCTCGGCTGCCGAGCACGTAACCGGTGGCAAAGCCGGCTAGGAACGTGGCCTTGGTGCGCATGTCGCCTCCTGCTGGATGGTCGGGACTCCCCGTGGCGGTCCCGGGCGGCTTCTACCCGAGCCGCCCCAGGCGGAACCTTGCGATAACCTGTGGTCCCGCGGCCGCGATGCCGGCGGCAGTCCCGCGTAGCTCAATTGGCAGAGCATCCGACTGTTAATCGGAGGGTTACTGGTTCGAGTCCAGTCGCGGGAGCTGACGGCAGGGTCGCCTCGGTGGTTCGTCAGGTCGGCGCTGCGGCCAGCAGTTGAGGCACCAGCCACGGAGCGATCCAACTCTTGACACCCTCTGGAGTCAGGTGCACTCCGTCGGTGCGTACCCGCACGCCGCCTGCGGTCATCGTGAATTGGCCGCCGGGGGAGACGCGCGCGCAGAACTCGACGACCCTGACGTTCGGATGGGCGGCCGCAACGCTGCGCAGCACCCGATTCCAGTCCGTCACCCGCTGCGGTTGATCCTCGGGAAAAAGGCTCCCATCGAGCTGCTCGCCGCGGCGGTTGTACGGTTCGGTCGCGACAACGACACGCGCCCCTTGCGATCCTGCAACCCGGATCGCCCGCTCGAGCTCGAGTCGTAGGAGGGCATCGAACTTCGGGTCACCGACGTGGGTCCATCGGCCCTTCAGCACCCGGTTCATCGTCTCCCACCGCCCGACGAGGATGAACGCGACGTCGGGGTTGTCACTCGCAATCGCACCTTCCCACAACCGAGGCCAGCGCTGGCACTTCGACTTCAACCTGGGGTACGTGGTCCCGAAGTACCGGTAGGGCGCCGTTCTGGTCACACCGCAGCCCAGCAGAGTGCGGTCCCGAACGTCGAAACCCGGATGCCTTGGCAGGTACGCAACCAGGCTCCAGGCGATCGAGTCGCCAAACACGTCAACGATCACCGGCGCTCCGGGTCGCCGATGGCGCGTGAGCGCCGACGGGCTGGATCGCGGTGAGCCAGCGTCAACGCTGCCAGGCCCGGTCGGCTGGGGACTGACTTGGTCGATGCCGTCGGCTACCGGACCGTCAGTTCCACCCGGCGGGACGGGCGGAGCCGTCGTCGTCAAAATAACGAGCGCGACACCTGCCGCCACCGCACCTAACGAGCCGAATAGGGCGACCGATCTGCGCCGGAGCTTGACACGCGAACGAATCGGGCCTTCGACGACCACGTACGACAGGATAGCGATTCCGACGGTGATCAGGCAGCGGAGCATGAACAGCGGCGCGCCGTGCAGACCGGTCAGCTCGGCATTGGCAGCGATGAAGACTGGCCAATGCCATAGGTAGACGGCGTAGGAGATCCGGCCGAGCGCCGGCAGCGGAGGCACCGACAGCGCCCGGGCGGTCACGCCATCGGGCACAATTGTGATGTGCGCGATTATGACTGCCACCGCCAGGGCGGCGGCAGTCATGCCGCCGTAGTAGAGGTAGCTCCCGGTACCCGACATGTGGACCCAGGCCCAGGCCGTCGCGGCGGCGGCGAGCACGGCGAGCGCCGCAATCGAAGACCGCCGTCGGCCGGGCTCGATGTTGCCGGCGTGGCGCCCGCGAGTCGCAAGCAGCGCCGCGAGACCAGCACCTATCAACAGACACGCGGCCCGAGTGTCGGTCCCGTAGTAGGCCCGGACAGGACCAGCAGTGCGGTAGGCGAGGGCCAAAGCGATCGCCGAGACGACAGCGCCTGCTAGGCACATCACGAACACGCGTCGCAGCGGTTGGCGAGCGGCGAGCATGGCCAACAAGAGCACTGGCCAGAGCAGGTAGAACTGCTCCTCGATACCTAACGACCAGGTGTGCTGCAGCGGTGACGGTGCCGCGGTCTGTGAGAAGTAGTCGCCGCCCTTGAAGATCATGCGCCAGTTGGCGACGTAGAAGATCGCCGCCACCCCATCGCCGCGTAGCAGTCGAACCTCTTCGGGAGGCAGCAAGCGGGGCGCCCAGATCGTCACGACCATCATCATCAGCAGCAGAGCAGGCAGCAGCCGGCGTGCGCGCCTACCCCAGAAGTCGACCAGGGCAATGCCACCGGTCCGTTGCCACTCGGTGAGTAGCAGCGTGGTGATCAGGTATCCGGACAGGACGAAGAACGCATCCACACCAAGGAATCCACCCTGCACCCAGGGGATCCCACCGTGGAAGGCCAGGACTGCGGCAACGGCCAATGCCCGCATGCCGTCGAGCGCCGGCACATATCGCCCGTGGGACCCCGAGTGCACGCGCGTCCGTCGACGCCCAGGCCCGCTAACTGCGCGGTGTCGGGGTGTGTGTCCCGCCGAAGCTCGCTCGATCACCGCTTCGGTCTGCACAGTTCTTCCGACCTACGCTCTCATCTGCTGGTGCAGCCCCGCATGAGCGCCGATTCCTTGCTCGCGCAAGCAACTCCACGACGATGTCCGCACGGCGACAGGTTAGGCGGTCGGGAACCGAGGAGCAGTGATTGCGATGCCGGTTCGTGCGGCGAGGGGTACGACGCGGTCCCAAGATTCGGCGGCCCCCGCAGCCCTGCTGGCTGCGTAGGTTGCCGCCGTCACCACCCCGTAGGCCAGGTGCGGCACGATGTCGCTGACGTACAGCGCTCCCACCCCGACTCCGGTGACGATGCCGGAGAGGGCACCGAGCGCCGACAGCCGGTTGGCCCGGGCCTCGTCTTCGCCCGGCACCGAGACGTCGGCCGCCTCGGCGAGCTTCTCGACCGTCTGCTCCGGCGTCTGGCTAGCCGGTCGGGCCCGCCAGGTCATGTCGGCGTAGGTGACGGCGTTCAGGGCAGTCGTGCCGGCGGCACCGGCTGCCGCGCCTCGCAGGATCTCTTGCATCATCCGGCAAACGCCCCCGAGCGGGCTGCTCCGAAACGGGAGGCGGGGGTGCGATGAGTTCTGGGGACGGCGGGGGTCTTAGCGTTGGCCAGAGTCAACGCTGAGGGGAGTCCGCATGACCGGGGTTCGGGTACTTGCTGGGACGCGCAAGGGCGCGTTCGTGCTGACGTCGGACGAGGCGCGCAAGGATTGGAAGGTCAGCGGGCCGCACTTCGCCGGTTGGGAGATCTACCACGTCAAGGGCTCACCGGTTAATCCGAACCGGATCTACGCCTCGCAGACCAGCGGTTGGTTCGGCCAGGTGATCCAGCGCTCCGACGACGGCGGTGAGACGTGGGAGCCGGTGGGCAACGACTTCAGCTACGACGGCGTCCCTGGCGAGCACCAGTGGTACGACGGGTCGTTGCGGCCCTGGGCCTTCACCCGGGTCTGGCACCTCGAGCCGTCGCTGCACGACGCCGAGACGGTCTATGCCGGCGTCGAGGACGCGGCGCTGTTCAAGTCCACGGACGGCGGCGGCACGTGGACCGAGCTGTCCGGCCTCCGCAAGCACGACACCGGTCCGCAGTGGCAGCCCGGGGCCGGCGGCATGTGCCTGCACACGATCCTCCAGCACCCGAGCGACCCAGGCCGGCTCTTCGTCGCCATCTCAGCGGCCGGCGCCTTCCGCAGCACGGACGGAGGCGAGACGTGGCAGCCGATCAACAAGGGCTTGCGCTCCGGCGAGATCCCCGACCAGGACTCTGAGGTCGGCCACTGCGTCCACCGCATCGACATGCACCCCGCCAACCCCGATGTGCTTTACATGCAGAAGCACTGGGACGTCATGCGCAGCAAGGACGGGGGCGACTCCTGGCAGGAGGTCAGCGGCAACCTGCCGTCCGACTTCGGCTTCCCGATCGCGGTCCACGCGCACGAGCCGGAGACCGTCTACGTCGTCCCGATCGAGAGTGACTCCTTGCACTTCCCGCCGGAGGGCAAGCTGCGCGTCTACCGCAGCCGGTCCGGCGGCGACGAGTGGGAGGCGCTGACCAAGGGCCTGCCACAAAGCGACTGCTACGTCAACGTGCTGCGCGACGCGATGGCGGTCGACAACCTCGACGCCTGCGGCATCTACTTCGGGACGACCGGGGGACAGGTCTACGCCTCCGCCGACGAGGGAGACAGCTGGGAGCCGATCGTGCGCGACCTGCCGGCCGTGCTGTCCGTGGAAGTCCAGACGCTGCCATGATCCGCGTGGTGCTCCCGGCGCACCTGCGCACGCTCGCCAAGATCGACGGCGAGGTCGCGCTGGACCTGGCGGGCGCGGTCACCCAACGTGCCGTCCTGGACGCGCTCGAGGAGCGCTACCCAGTGCTGCGCGGGACGATCCGCGACCAAGCAAGCGGAAAGCGGCGGTCGTTCGTGCGGTTCTTCGCGTGCGAGGAGGACCTTTCCCACGAGCAGCCCGACGACCCGCTGCCCGACGTCGTGGCGTCGGGCAGCGAGCCGTTCCTCGTGATCGGGGCGATGGCGGGCGGCTGACCCTTCAGGCCCAGGTCACGAACGTGATGACCTTGTTGCCTCCGCCGAAGTCACGTACGAACGTCGAGTGCCCCCAGGCGCGCGAGCCCTCGACCTGACGGCCCCAGGACGACTCGTCGTTGCCGACCTGACCCTTGCCCGTCGTCGCGGCCGAAGACCCGACCGTCGAGGTTGAGTCGAGGTGGCTGTAGATCGCGACGAGCTGGTCGTAGTCGTGCTTGTTCGGGTGCTGGTTGGTGGACGGGGCGTTCGTGTAGTCCATGCAGGTGCCCAGGTTCGGGTTCGTGAAGTTCTCATCCTGGTGGTCAAGCCCGAGCGTGTGCCCCACCTCCTGGCAGGTCACAAACGCGCGGTAGGCCGGGGTGTTGTACTGCGCCAACGCGAAGTAGGAGTCGTTGAGCTTCACCGTGCCCTGCGTGATGTGGCTGCCGCCCGTGATGTTGATGGAGGCGATGCCCAGCCAGCCTCTCTGCCCGTAAGCCGCGTTGCAGACCTGCACCCTTCCCAGGGTCGCCTTGCAGGTCTTCGGGTTGACGCTGCCGGCCGTTACCGTTGTGTCAAGGACCGTCGACTGCGACCAGTCGGACGAAGCGACGCTCAGGTAGTAGTCCCAGGCACTGGTGACGTTGTCGCCCAGCGCAATGGTGAACGGGTTGGAGGTACGGGCCCAGTGGTAACCACCCCAGGAGTGGTTGGCCTGGGCAGGAGAGCCGGTCAACAGGGTGGCCATGGTCGTGAGGGCCGCGGTAGCGGCGACGGCCAGCAGCTTGATGCGCACAGTTGGTCTCCTGAAGGTGGGAGGAGGAATCGGACACATCCTTGGTCCCAATCAACACCCAGGGCAAGGCTGACAGAGCAAAGACTTGACTGCCTGTCAGCTTCAGGCCGGCGGTGCGAAGAACTCGAGCGCGATTCCGTCGGGATCGCGGAACGAGACCCCGGAGCCGTAGTGGGCGTCCTTGATCCCGTCGTGTTTGATGCCCAGCTCGTCCAGCCGCGCTGCCCAGGTCTCGAGCTCACCGCGATCCCGGCAGGCGAACGCGACGTGGTCCAGGCCCGTTCGATGCTCGTCGAAGGTGTCACCGGCTCCGCTCGGGTGGGTGTGCAAGCCGAACAGCTGCCCACCACCGAGGAGGTACACGGTGTGGTGGAAGCCGCCGGCCTCCTCGTCCTCGTCGAGAACGGGTTCGGAGCCCAGCAGCTCGCTGTACCAGCGGGTGCTCCGCTCGAGGTCGGTCACGGTCACGGCGACGTGGGTGATGGATGGAAATGCGGGCACAGCAGCCTCCTGGGTTCGGCGGATCGCCTGAGCTTGATCTCTCTTACTGCGATCGGCCCCAGCGGTCAAGGCTGAGCGGTAACACCAGGGGATGGTGGGGCGGGTCGGACTCGAACCGACGACCCAGGGATTATGAGTCCCCTGCTCTAACCAGCTGAGCTACCGCCCCGGACGGGTCAGCCGAGGGTCGCACGCCAGCCCGCGCCCGGCTGGTCCGGCGGAATGCGACGATACCGCAGCGAGCAGGTCCGAACTTGGTCAAGGAAGGCCCCTGCGGATTTCGTTGCGAAGTAAAGTTTCTGGCACGTCGTACCGCCTTGATCTTGTTTGTCCCTCGACAAAATGGGTCCAACGAAATCCGCACTTCCCACGGGTCGTGACCCGGGTTAGAGTCGTACCTCGCGTTGCAGCAAGTCGGCGCTTTCCGCCTTGGCGATCGGGGTCTCCAGAGTGGCTACGTTGCTCGACTCGAGCGCCATCGGCGCCCACACCGTCGTGAAGTTCAAGGGCGACATGGACATCGCCTGTGCGGCGGATCTGCGCGACAACTTGCTGGGCCTGGTCAACCGGGGTGTTGACAGCCTGGTCGTTGACCTTCGGGGCGTGACCTTCATCGACTCGACCGGCGTGGGCAGTTTGCTCCGGGTCTTCCACCGCCAGACCCTCCTGGGCGGTTCCGTCCACTTTGTCGCGGACCAGCCCTGCGTTCTGAAGGTGTTCGAGCTCATGCAGCTCGGGCGCCGCCTGCACCTCGTCGCAGACGTCGCCGAGGTCGACCGTTGCTGTCCCGGGCTCGCCTCGATCACGATCAGGCTTCCCCAGGCTGCGATCAGCTAGCCGGAACCTCCCGATTTTCTCGGACTTCGCGCGACGGGGCGTCCTGAGCCCTACGCTGACGGCCGGGGATAGGGGAGGCCATGGACACGCGGGACCACGTGAGGGTGCAGTCGTCTGAGCCGGACATCATTGTCGTCTCGAGTTCGCTGCCACCGCCACAGACGCAGCCGACAGTGCTCGAGGAGCCTCGGGGCGCGCTGCTCCCACTGGCCATCATCGCCATCCTGGTCCTATTGGCTTCGGCCGTCGGCATCGCTGTCGCCGCCGTCGTAGCCGGCACCGATGACAACGCGCTGACCAAGCCGCAGGCCCAGCAGCCCGAAGCCGTCCCGGCCCCGCCGGCCGCGCTGTCCGTCAGCGCGAACGGACCAGCTTCGGTCACGGTGGGGCAGCAGGCAACGATCACCGTCACCTACTCGGACGGCAGCGGGATCTTCAGCGGGACCTCAGAGGAGTGGGGTGACGGGGTCGGAGTCAGCTCGCTGCAGGAGGGTCGGTGCTCGGCTCCCGCCGAGGCCCCAGGGTCGCTGTCCGACTCCTACCAGGTGAATCACCGCTGGACCGAGCCCGGCACCTACAACCTGGTCCTCGGGGTCAACACCTACACCTGCCGGGGCACGACCGCCGTCCAGGAGAGGGCGACGACGTTGCTGACCGTGAAGGTTCTCGCCCGCTAGGCAGACTTGAAGCGGTACGGCTGTGGCGGCGCGCTCAAGACCGCCCGGGGGCAGCTGGCGAGATCGAGACCGCCGAACTGCAGGGCCTCGTCGCAGATCGATGACACGGTCCAGCCCTGATCGCTGCCGAACTTCGTGACCGTCACGCGGTAGATCGTGATCTCGTAGCGGGTCGGGGTGCCATAGGCGACCTGGATGGTGCCGAGCAGCTCGGCACCTCCGGGTGAGCCGTAGCCCTCCCACGGTCGGTCGTACCGGCTCCACAGCGACGGCTCGGACTGCCACACGCCGCCGTTCTGCACGTCCCGCAGCGCCAGCTCGACCAGCACCGCCCGGGTGGACTCCTCCGGGATAATTGCAGCCGGCCGGATGACCTCGGTGACAACGCCTTCGTCGTACGCCTGCGACATCAACAACTCGGAGTCGTGCACGGGTGAAGGGCCTCGTCTCTGGTCCACATGTGGTCCGCGGTGCCCTTTGTCTATCGGCGCGCCTACCTGCGTACTTCACCATGCCCAGGTCATCGATGGCACGGGTTCCCTGGTGCTGGTGGGGCGGATGTGTCATGATCGGAGCCGCACCACATACGGATTCGACCTGCCCGTGAGGCCGCTGGGGAAGGCGCACCTCGCACCTTGGCTAGGAGGATCCCGTGACGACTCGCGGTGTTGTTTACATACACGCCACGCCGACGGCGCTGTGCCCGCATATCGAGTGGGCCGTCGGACGGGTTCTCGGCGCCCGCGTCACGTTCGAGTGGACCGGCCAGCCGGCCGCCCCCGGCACCGTCCGCGCCGAGCTGTCCTGGCAGGGCGAGCCCGGCGCGGCAGCGTCGATCGCCTCAGCCCTGCGCGACTGGCGGCTGGTCCGCTTCGAGGTGACCGAGGAGCCCAGCGCCGGTGCCGAGGGCGAGCGCTACTCCTGGACACCGGACCTCGGATTGTTCAGCGCAACGATCGGGGTGCACGGCGACATCCTGGTGCGCGAGGACCGGTTGCGGGCCGCGCTCGCCCGGGTGTCCAGCGACCCGAGCGTCACCGTCGAGGAGGAGATCGCCGGTCTGCTCGGTGCGCCGTGGGACGAGGAGCTCGAGCCGTTCCGGTACGCCGGCGACGGCGCACCCGTGCGTTGGCTCCACCAGGTGGTCTGAGGGGTTCCAGGTCAGAGGGGGATGTTGCCGTGCTGGCCGCGGTGACCGTATTCGGGCGCGTTGATGATGGCGTTCGCGATGGCTGACCGGGTCTTCTCCGGCTCGACCAGCTCGTCGACCACCCCGATCTCCTGAGCGCGGCGCAGGCCGCCAGCCAGCTGCTCGTGCTCGACCGCCAGCTCTGCCTCCACCTGCCCGCGGAGGTCCTCGGGCACCTCGGCCAGCCGGCGGCGGTGCAGGATGCGTACGGCGGCGACGGCCCCCATCACGGCGACCTCGGCGCCCGGCCAGGCGAACACCCGGGTCGCTCCCAGCGAGCGTGAGTTCATGGCGATGTAGGCACCGCCAAAGGCCTTGCGGGTCACCAAGGTCACCCGCGGCACCGTCGACTCGGCGAAGGCGTGCAGGAGCTTGGCTCCCCGGCGTACGACGCCGTCCCACTCCTGGCCGACACCAGGCAGGTAACCGGGCACGTCGACGATCACGACCATCGGCACGCCGAAGGCGTCACACATCCGCACGAAGCGCGCGGCCTTCTCGGCCGACGCCGAGTCCAGGCAGCCGCCGAGGCGCATCGGGTTGTTCGCGATCACGCCCACCGTCCGCCCGCCCAGGCGGCCGAGCGTCGTGGTGACGTTGGGCGCCCATTTGGGGTGCAGCTCGAGGCTCGTCTTGTCGTCGAGCAGCGCCTCGACGATCGGGTGCACGTCGTAGGCACGCCGGCGCGACTCGGGCAGGTCGGCCGCCAGGTCGCGGTCCTCGACGGCCTCGATCTCGCGCTGGTCGCCCAGCAGGGCCGCGAGCCGTCGCGCCTCGCTGTAGGCGCCCTCCTGGGTGTCGGCCACGACGTGGACCACGCCCGATCGGCGGCCGTGCGGCTCCGGGCCGCCGAGGCGCAGCGCGTCGACGTCCTCGCCGGTCACCGAGCGCACGACGTCGGGCCCGGTCACGAAGACCCGACCCTCCGGACCCAGGATCACGACGTCGGTCAGGGCCGGCCCGTAGGCCGCGCCGCCGGCCGCCGGTCCGAGCACCACGGAGATCTGCGGCACCTTGCCGGACGCCCGGGTCATGATGGCGAAGACCTCGCCCACGGCGTGCAGGGACAGCACGCCCTCGCGCAGCCGGGCACCGCCGGAGTGCCAGAGCCCAACCACGGGGCAGCCCTCGGCGAGCGCACGCTCGTAGGCGATCTGGATGACCTTGCACCCTGCCTCGCCCATCGCGCCGCCCTGGATGGTGGCGTCGGAGCAGAACGCCGCCGTCGTCGCACCCTCGATGCGGCCGATCGCCGCGAGCATGCCCGAGTCGTCCTCGGGGGTGATCAGCTCGGTGCTGCCCTCGTCGAAGAGCAGCGCGAGGCGGGTCATTGGGTTGCGCGGGTCGTCTGCCTTGTCGACCACGACCTTGCCGCCACGTGCCGCGGTGGCGGTCACTGCTCGACCGTGCGGAACGCGACGGCCACGTTGTGCCCGCCGAAGCCGAACGAGTTGTTCAGGGCAAGCAGCTCACCGTCTGGTAGGTCCCGGGGCTCGCCCTTCACCACGTCGAGACTGACATCGTCGTCGAGGTCCTCGAGATTGGTGGTCGGCGGGGCCTTGCGGTGGTAGAGCGCCAGCAGGGTGGCGATCGACTCCACGGCGCCGGCGGCACCGAGCAGGTGGCCGGTCATCGACTTGGTCGCCGAGACGCATGCGCCGTCAGTGGCGTCGCCGAGCGCGTTTCGGATCGCCTGCACCTCGGCCACGTCGCCGACCGGCGTCGAGGTGGCGTGGGCGTTGATGTGGACGACGTCGGAGGGCACTGCGCCGGCGCCGGAGATCGCCATCGACATGGCTCGGGCCGCACCAGCACCCACCGGGTCGGGCTGGGCCATGTGGTGGGCGTCGGCGGTGATGCCGGTGCCGGCAACCTCGCCGTAGATGCGCGCACCGCGCGCTCGCGCGTGCTCAAGCGTTTCCAGGACCACAACGCCCGCACCCTCACCGAGGACGAACCCGTCCCGACCCTTGTCGTAGGGCCGGGAGGCGCGTTCGGGCTCGTCGTTGCGGGTCGAGAGGGCCTGCATCGCGGCGAAGCCGGCCAGCGGTAGTGGATGGATCGCCGCTTCCGTTCCCCCGGCTGCCACAACGTCGGCGCGGCCCGAGCGGAGCATGTCCACGGCGTACGCGATCGCCTCGGCGCCGCTTGAGCAGGCGCTGACCGGCGTGTGCACCCCGGCGCGGGCCTTCAGCTCGAGGCCGACCACGGCGGCGGGGCCGTTGGGCATCAGCATCGGGACCGTCATCGGCAGCACCCGGCGGGCGCCGCGCTCCTTGAGCGTGTCGTAGGCGGCGAGCAACGTCGTCACCCCGCCGATGCCGGAGGCGATGACGACGCCCATCCGCTCCGGGTCGATCTCGGGGGAGCCGGCGTCGGCCCACGCCTCGCGGGCGGCGATGAGGGCGAACTGTCCCGAGCGGTCCATCCGGCGGATCTGGGGGACGGGCAGGACCTCGGACGGGTCGACCGCCACCGGCGCAGCGATGTGCACCGGCAGGGTGTCGACCCAGTCCGCGGTCAGGACCTCCACGCCCGACTGGCCGGCCAGCATGGCCGACCAGGTCGACGCGACGTCGCCGCCCAGCGGCGTCGTCGCACCGAGACCGGTGACCACCACGCGCTGGGAGTCGGTCAGTCGATTGTCAGCCATGCGACTATGCGCTCGCCTTCTGGATGTAGCTCACCGCGTCGCCGACCGTGGACAGGCCCTTGACGTCGTCGTCCGGGATGCGCACCCCGAACTTCTCCTCGGCGTTGACCACGATGGTCATCATCGACAGCGAGTCGATGTCGAGATCGTCGGTGAAGGACTTCTCGGGCTTCACGTCGCCGGCGGGAATGCCGGTTTCCTCGTTGACGATCTCGGCGAGACCCTCGAGGATCTCCTGCTCGCTCTTGGCCATAGCGCTTGCGCTCCTTCGTGATGGTCGGTCCCGCAGTCCGCGGGCCTTGCAGGTGCAACTCTGTCGGGTGGAACCGTGTCAGGGCAGGGTGACGACCTGTGCGGCGAACACCAGACCGGCACCGAAGCCGATCAGTAGTGCGGTGCCGCCGCTCTTGGCTTCCCCACTTTCGAGCATGCGTTCCATCGCCAGCGGAATGGACGCCGCCGATGTGTTGCCCGTCTCGGCGATGTCGCGGGCCACCGGCACGTGCGCGGGCAGCTTGAGGGCCTTGATCATGGCGTCGGTGATACGCATGTTGGCCTGGTGCGGGATGAACGCGTCGAGGTCGCCGGCATCGACCCCGGCCGCGTCCATCGCCTGCTGGGCGACCGGCGCCATCTGCCATACGGCCCAGCGGAAGACCTTCTGCCCCTGCATGGTCAGCATGGGGAAATCGACGTTGTGGTCCCGTACGTCGATCCAGCTGGCGCGCTGGGTGATGGCGTCGTACTGCGATCCGTCCGAGCCCCACACCGTCGGGCCGATGCCGGGGGTGTCCGACGGTCCGATGACGACCGCTCCCGCCCCGTCGCCGAAGATGAAGGCCGAGCTGCGGTCATAGGAGTCGGTGAAGTCCGACAGCTTCTCGCAGCCGATCACGACGACGTGGGTCGCGCTGCCCCCGCGAACCATGTCGTTGGCCATCGAGACGCCGTAACAGAAGCCCGCGCAGGCCGCGGAGATGTCGAACGCCGGCGCCTTGGTGCCCAGCCGGTGGGCCACGTCGGCTGCGGCCGAGGGCGTCTGCAGCGGGTGGGTGACCGTAGCCAGGATGACGCAGCCGACCTGGTCGGCGTCGATGCCCGCGTGGGCCATCGCCTTGCCGGCGGCCGCGAGGGACATGTCGACTACTGACTCGTCCGGGGCGGCGAAGCGCCGCGTGACGATGCCGGAGCGCTCCCGGATCCACTCGTCGGTCGAGTCGATGCGCTCGCAGATCTCCGCGTTGGTGACGATGCGGGCCGGCCGGTAGCCGCCGACGCCGAGGATGCGGGCGTGGGGTGCGCCGACGGAGGCGGTGATGGGGTTCATGCGGGGACCGCCTCGGGGTGTAGCCGGATCAGTGGTTGACCGGGGGAGACCGGGTCGCCGTCTTCGACCAGCCACTCCACGACCGTGCCGCCGTGCGGGGCCGTGACGGGCAGCTGGTCGCGCAGGGTGACGAGCGTGCCGATCGTGACGCCGGGCTCCAGCGTGGAGCCGACCGGCAGGTCGGAGATCCGGAAGGTGCCCTTCGCGGGGGCTACCAGCATCCGCCAAGTCGGTGAGTCGTCCAAGGGCGACTCGCTGCCGTGTCGCGCGACCAGATCGCGGGCGGCCTCGAGGTCGTC
>JBDUAP010000234.1:0-4682 GCA_040004585.1 Sporichthyaceae bacterium | reverse complement strand
AGCGTGGGGCGCCGAGCTCGTGCGCCGTGCGTCGCAGCACGCGAGCCCGCGGGTCCTCGGCGCGGTAGACACGGTGGCCGAAGCCCATCAGCCGCTCACCGCGGTCGAGGACCCCCTTGACGTAGGCGTCGGCGTCGCCGGTCTCCTCCACACCGTCGAGCATGTGCAGAACGCGTGAGGGCGCCCCGCCGTGCAAGGGACCGGACATCGCGCCCACGGCCGCGGACAGGCACGCCGCGACATCGGCACCGGTGGACGCAACGACCCGGGCGGTGAACGTGGACGCGTTCATGCCGTGCTCCGCGGCCGAGGTCCAGTAGGCGTCGACCGCCTGGATATGGCGCGGGTCGGGCTCGCCGCGCCATCGGATCATGAAGCGCTCGACGATGGTCTCTGCCTTGTCGATCTCAGCCTGCGGCACCATCGGCAGACCGATGCCCCGGGCCGACTGGGCCACGAAGCTCAACGCCATCACCGAGGCGCGGGCGAGGTTGTCGCGGGTCTCATCCTCGTCGATGTCAAGGAGCTGGCCGAAGCCCCATGCGGGCGCCAGCATCGCCAGCGCGCTCTGCACGTCGACGCGCACGTCACCCGAGTGCACGGGAAGGGGGAACGGCTCGGCCGGCGGAAGGCCGGGGTTGAACTCGTTGTCGACGAGCAGGCCCCATACATTGCCGTAGGACACCTGCCCGACCAGGTCCTCGATGTCCACGCCGCGGTAGCGCAGCGCGCCGCCTTCCTTGTCCGGCTCGGCGATCTCGGTCTCGAAGGCGATGACGCCTTCGAGGCCGGGCTTGAACTCGGACGGGCTGCTCACGACGCGAACTCCTTCGTACGGGGCGTGCGACAAAGCGTGATCGTGGGGACCGGCCGCCATTCTCTCCCGGGCGTGCTGCCGTTGTCGCATCGGGCGTGCCACAGTGCCTCTGTGGCTGGTGCCGAGGATCCTCCCGCTGATCTCCCGGGACTGCGCTCGGACCCGGCCGCGATGCGCAGGGTCTACGCGCGCGGTGGCCTGCACGAGACCGACCTGGCTGCCGACCCGTTCGAGCAGTTCCGTCGGTGGTTCGACGACGCGGTGGCCGCCGGCCTGCCGGAGCCCAACGCGATGGTCCTCGCGACCAGCTCGCCCGACGGGGTGCCAGCAGCGCGCACCGTGCTGCTCAAGGGCTCCGACACCGGCGGCTTCGTCTTCTTCACCAACCGGGATTCGGCCAAGGGCCGTGACCTGGCGGGCAACCCACGCGCCGCCCTGGTCTTCCCCTGGCACCCACTCGAGCGTCAGGTCCGGATCACCGGCACGGTGCGGGAGCTCGACGACGAGGAGGCCGCGCGCTACTTCGCGACCCGGCCCCGCGAGTCACAGCTCGGCGCGTGGGCCAGCGACCAGTCCACGGTGATCGACGGGCGCGAGAGCCTCGAGGAGCGGTTCGCCGAAGCGGGCGCGAGGTGGCCGGAGGGTACGGCGGTGCCGGCGCCGCCGTCGTGGGGCGGCTACCGGGTGGTGCCTGATCAGGTCGAGTTCTGGCAGGGCCGGGTCGGACGCATGCACGACCGGCTGCGTTATCGCCGTACTGGCGTGGGCTGGGCGCTGGAGCGGCTCGCACCCTGAGCCTTCGAGGCTGACTCCGGACAGCAGCGACCCGCGGGCCTAAAGCGCTGAGGGGACATGTCCTCTGCGGCCCGCGGGTCGGGTGACTGCCATATTTTCGCCGGCCACGACGGCCGGTGAACCGGAGTCGGCGGCTAGCTGGCAGCCACCTCACGTGTCCTAGATGTACTCAAAGTCTTGGACCACCTCCCTTCCGTGTACGGCAACGGTACGACGCGGAAGCGCCCGGCACAACGACAATTGGCGCGTCCCTAACAGCTGACGACGGGCGGGCGCCGCAGCCGGGTCAGCGCAGGACGGATGCGGCCACCCGCAGGTCGGCGACCAGCCCGGCGTACGCCGCGTCCCGGTCATCGGCCCGCAGCACCGCCGACGGGTGGATCGTCACGAGGAACTGCCGCGGCCCGAGGCTGGTCTCGCGCTCCATCAGGGCGCCGCGGTCCTTGGTCACGCGAACAGAGGAGCCGAGCAGCGCCTTCGCGGCAGTGGCGCCGAGGCAGACGATAACCGCCGGGTCGATGCTCTGCAGCTCTTCGACGAGCCAGGGCTTGCAGGCGGTGATGTGCCGCAACTCCGGTGTCTGGTGGATCCGGCGCTTGCCGGGACCCGCCTGGGTGAATCGAAAGTGCTTCACCGCGTTGGTCCGGTAGGTGATGTCGCGGTCGATGCCTGCCTCGTCCACCGCCTTGACCAGCAATCGGCCGGCGGGCCCCACGAACGGCTGGCCCTGGCGGTCCTCCTGGTCACCCGGTTGCTCGCCCACGAGCACGATGCGCCCGGTGGCCGGCCCGGCCGAGAACACCGTCTGGGTCGCGTTCTCCCAGAGCTCGCAGCCGCGGCACTTCTGGGCAGCAGCCCGCAGCTCGTCGATGCTCGCGCCTTCGGGGACGAACTCCGCAGCGCTCACGACCCTTGCGTGCCCGGGCAACGTGCCGGGAAACAGGTCCTGGTCCGGTGCGCCACAATGCGGGGGTGAGCGACCTGATCGACACCACTGAGATGTACCTCCGCACGGTGTTCGAGCTGGAGGAAGAGGGCGTGGTGCCGCTGCGGGCCCGGATCGCCGAGCGGCTGGGCCAGTCCGGGCCGACGGTCTCTCAGACGGTGGCCCGGATGGAGCGCGACGGGCTGATCACGGTCGAGGGAGACCGCCACCTCGAGCTCAGCGACCACGGCCGCTCGCTCGCCACCCGCGTCATGCGCAAGCACCGGCTGGCCGAGTGCCTGCTCGTGCAGGTGATCGGCCTGGACTGGGAGCTCGTGCACGAAGAGGCCTGCCGCTGGGAGCACGTCATGTCCGAGACCGTCGAGCGCAAGCTGCTCGAGGTGCTCGGCCACCCCACCACCTCGCCGTACGGCAATCCCATCCCCGGCCTGGCCGAGCTGGGCGAGACCGGCGGCGGCGCCTACCCCGCACTCGACGGGCTGGTGACCTTGGATCTGGTGCCGGTCCAGGGTGGGGCCACCGTCGTCGTACGACGGCTCGCCGAGCCCTTGCAGACCGACACGGTGCTGATGTCCCGGCTGCGGCGGGCCGGCGTCCAGCCCGGCGAGGTGATCACCGTGACCGCCTGCCCCGACGGGCTGCTGGTCGGCTCAGCCGGGGAGACCACCGAGATCAGCTCGGTCGTGGCCTCGCACGTCTTCGTGAGCGCGCCCTGACGGGGCGGACGAGCCGAAGCCCGCTATGCCCTGGTTTCGCCCCCGGACACGCCAGGTCGACCCCCGGTTTGGATACCTATGTCGGGGTCCCGTAATCTGCTTGCGCTGCTCCGGAAACCCTGGAGAAGCGCACGGCCGGCCGCCTAGTCCTGCCCCGTCCGTGCAGCACATCGAGTCCCGTCTGGCAGGAGCGGGGGACCCACTTTGGTGGGCCCTCAGGGGTCCTTTGGGGTGAAGCCGACTCGGTCAGGCCTATGTGGCTGACCGTGGCGGCCGGGCAACTCCCGCCCGAACCCGACAGCTCACCTCGTAGGCGTGGGAGAGGAACACGGCTTGTCCCACAAGCACCGCCGACCCAGCAAGATTTCCCGCATCAGCCGCCAACCCCTGCACCTCGGCGTTGCCGCCGGCGTCGCTGGCACGGTGGCCGTCACCGGCACCCTGGTCGCCTCAGCCGCTCCGGCCCCGACCCCGGCGTCGACGCAGAAGCTCGCTCCGGTCAGCCTCACCACCAGCATGAGCACGCTGTCCGAGGAGCGCACCAACCGACAGGCACTGAAGCAGCACATCGCCGCCCAACGTGCTGCCGAGGCCAGGCTCGCCGAGGCCAAGAACAGGAAGGCTGCGGCCGCCCGACGGGCCGCCGCCAAGAAGGCCGCCGAGCTGCGCGCTGCGCAGGCCCGGAAGAAGGCCACCGCTTCGCGGTCCAACAACTTCGGCCGCACCGACGAGCGGATGTCCAGGAGCGCAGCCCACGTGCTCGCGATCGCGGCTGCACAGCAGGGCGACCGCTACCAGTACGGCGCCAACGGACCGGACTCGTTCGACTGCTCCGGGTTCACGCAGTACGTGTTCAGCAAGGTCGGCATCTCGCTGCCGCATTCATCGGGTGCGCAGCGCTCGATGGCGACGCGGGTCGCGGTCCCCCGGCCCGGAGACCTCGTCTTCGTCTACAACGGCGGTGGCGGCAGCGTTGGCCACGTCGCGATCTACGCGGGCAACGGCTATTGGTACGAGGCGTCCAACCCGTCGCGCCCGGTCGGCAAGCACCGGGCCTGGTCCTCGAACGTGTCCTACGGGCGCGTCCTCTAAGGACCGAGCGGCACCCAAAACGTGGGCTGATATCCCCCCTTCAGCCCACCTAGAGACCCCGGAGCCACCCCCCGGCTCCGGGGTCTCGCCGCGCCGCCATCCGGGTGGTCATCCGAGTGATCTGTGCCTCATCAACCTTTGCTGCGTGGCATTTCCGTGATGCGTTTGTGATACTTCACAGGCCGTCCCACCTTTCGTGGGGCGGTGCTTGTGTGTGGACGCCGAGTCCTGCCGCGCACGCAAGCCTTCCTCGAGACTCATCACGGCAGGAGTGGGGGACCCACGATTGACGGCCCTGCGGGGCCTAGGGGTGAAG
>JBDUAP010000233.1:0-4698 GCA_040004585.1 Sporichthyaceae bacterium | reverse complement strand
GGATCGCGTCCTACTCCGGCGACGCCAACAACGTGACGGTGGCGGGGCACTGCGGTGACACGGGCGAGACCTCCACCGTCACCAAGGCGGCCACGACCATCGCCACGGCCGCGACTGACGCCCAGCTGCCTGCCGGCACGATCCACGACGTCGCGACCGTGAGCGGGCTGACCACGGGTGCGACCGGGACGGTGACGTTCGACCTCTACGACAACGACGAGTGCATCGGCGACACAGTCTTCACTGACACCAAGTCGCTTGGCACCGTGACGGGCGGGGCCGCCACGGTCACCTCGGCCAACTTCACGCCGACGGCGGTGGGGGACTACTTCTGGATCGCGTCCTACTCCGGCGACGCCAACAACGCAGCCTCGCAGGGTGCCTGCGGCGACGAGGGCGAGACCTCCACGGTCACCAAGGCCGACACGACAATCACCACCGCCGCCGCCGACGAGGCGCCAGCAACCCAGGACGGCACCGGTGTGGTGCTGACCGACACGGCGACACTGAGTGGCGCCACCGAGAACGCGGGTGGGGACATCGCCTTCACCCTGTACGGCCCGTTCGACACCCTCGAGGACGTGTCCTGTGAGGGCGAGGGCACCACTGTCGGCGAGCCGGTCAGTGTTGACGGCAACGGTTCGTACGAGTCCGACCCGGTGACCGTCACGGGCTTCGGCTTCTACACCTGGGTGGCGGAGTACTCCGGCGACGCCAACAACGAGCCGGCGGACCACGCCTGCGGCCTGCCCGCCGAGACGGTGCAGTTCCAGCCGACCCTCGACAAGACCGCGGACCCGGCCTCGGGCGGGGTCGTCCAGCCGGGCGGCTCGATCGAGTACACCGTGACGGTCGGCAACACTGGCGACATCGCGATCACCGGCGCCAGGGTCACCGACACCCTCCCGCCGTTCGTGACGGTGGACGAGTCCAGCATCTCTGACGGCGGCGTCTTCGTTGCCGGCTCCGACCCGAGCGTCTCGGCCGGCACGATCACGTGGTCCGTCGACCTGGCGGCAGCCGGTGACGAGGGTGACACCGTCGAACTGACCTACACAGTTGCGGTCGACGAGGACGCGCCCGAAGGTGCGGTGCTGGTCAACCGGGCGGTCCTGTTCAGCCTCGAGGACACCACGACTCATGTGGTGCCCACCGGCGATCTCACGATCGTCAAGCAGGTCAGCCCAGTCGCCGGAAACGGTGTAGTCGTTCACTTCGGTGACACGCTCACCTACACCCTCAACGCCGTGGCGAGCGGCGACCTCGACCAGCCCGACGTCGTGGTGACGGACTTCGTCCCGGGCTTCGACCCGCTGCGGCCGAGCTCTGGCAAGACCACCTACGTCGCGGGCTCGGCTGCCTGCGTCGGTCCGGGTGACTGCACGGTGACCGAGCCAGGCGCCGATGGGCTCATCACCTGGGAGCTGGGTGACATGGCAGCCGGTACGTCGAGGCAGGTGACCTTCAAGGTCACCATCAACCGCCCGGCGGCCCTGCCCGACGGCGGCATCCCAGCGGTCGACATCCTCAACGCGGGGGCCGTCGAGTCGGCTCGCACTCCGTTCACGCCGTCCAACGAGGTGGTCACCCCGGTGACCGAGGTGCTCGGGGTGAAGATCCCCAACCCACCCGCCGGCGCGCCCCTGCCGAGGACCGGCGCGCTGGTGCCGCCGGCCCAGCTGGCTGGCTTCGCCGTCCTCCTGGTCGGACTCGGGCTGCTGATGGTCGTGGCCACGCGTAAGCGTGGGCGGCACCGCAGAGGCTGAGGTCGGACGTGGAGGTCGCCCCCAGGGAATTTGCCCGGGGGGCGACTCCCACGTGACATGCCAGGGACCAGGAAGCAGGGCCATTCGGTAGGTCAGACGTAGACTCGGCTCGGCGGCTCAAGCCTCGTTGTGGTCCGTCGAAGAACTACCCGTCCCCACCCTCCGACCGGCCGGCAGGAACCCTCCGTGATCCGCCTCCAGAACGTCACCAAGCTCTACCCGACCCAGACCCGTCCCGCCCTCAATGACGTCACCGTCGAGATCGACAAGGGTGAGTTCGTCTTCCTGGTCGGGCAGTCGGGGTCCGGCAAGTCGACGTTCCTCCGGCTCGTGCTCAAGGAGGAGCGCGCCACCAGCGGTCAGGTACATGTCGCCGGCAAGGACCTGGCTCGGCTGTCCCAGTGGAAGGTGCCCGCGCTGCGCCGTCAGATGGGCACCGTCTTCCAGGACTTCCGGCTGCTGCCCAACAAGACGGTGCAGGAGAACGTCGCCTTCGCCCTCGAGGTGATCGGGCGGCCACGTCACCACATCGCCAAGGTGGTTCCCGAGGTGCTTGACCTGGTCGGGCTCAAGGGCAAGGAGCACAGGCGGCCCGACGAACTCTCCGGTGGAGAGCAGCAGCGAGTCGCCATCGCGCGGGCCTTCGTCAACCGGCCCATGATCCTCATCGCCGACGAGCCGACCGGGAACCTCGACCCAACGACGAGCGTCGGCATCATGAAGCTGCTCGACCGCATCAACCGCACCGGGACGACGGTGGTGATGGCCACCCACGACGACGACATCGTCGACCAGATGCGCAAGAGGGTCATCGAGCTCGAGGGCGGCAAAGTTGTGCGCGACCAGTCGCGCGGTGTCTACGGCTACTCCCACTGATGATGACGCACCCAGCCATCCCCGACTGCTAGGACGACATGCGCGCCTCGTTCATCCTCTCCGAGATCGGTATCGGCCTACGCCGCAACCTCACCATGACGGTCGCCGTCATCGTGACCACGGCTGTCTCGTTGGCGTTCTTCGGGTTCGGCCTGCTGTTCAACCGGCAGGTCGAGGGCATGAAGGACTTCTGGTACGACAAGGTCGAAGTGTCGGTGTTCCTCTGTGGCCAGGACAGCGAGGCGCCCAGCTGTGCCTCCGGCGATGTCTCGCAGGCCCAGCGGCAACAGATCCAGAGCGATCTGCAGGGCATGCCCGAGGTGGCCAACGTGTTCTACGAGTCCAAGCAGCAGGCCTACACGCGCTTCAAGGAGCAGTTCAAGGAATCGGCGATCGCCGACAATGTCACGGCCGATCAGATGCCGGAGTCGTTCCGGGTCAAGCTCAAGAATCCCGAGCAGTTCCCGATCGTTGCGACGGCCTTCGCCGGCCGCGACGGCGTCGAACAGGTCCAGGACCAGAAGGCGCTCCTGGAGAAGTTCTTCCGGGTGCTCAACTACCTCAAGGCCGGCGCGTGGGGTCTCGCGCTGATCATGATCGTGGTCGCCGTGTTGCTCATCTCCAACACCATCCGGGTCGCCGCGTTCAGCAGGCGCCGGGAGACCGGCATCATGAAGCTCGTCGGGGCGTCCAGCTTTTCCATCCAGCTGCCGTTCCTGCTCGAGGGCGCCATCGCCGGGCTGGTCGGGGCGCTGATGGCATCAGGGGCTATTGCGCTCTTCCAGAGCCAGGTGGTCGAGCGCGTCGCCCGCCCTGCGTTCCCATTCACCGACTTCGTCGGCTGGGGCGACTTCTGGTACACGGTGCGCTACATCATCCCCGTCGGTGTTGTGCTGGCCGCGTTCGCGAGCTTCCTGACCCTGCGCAAGTACCTCCGGGTCTAGCAACAGCTTCCGCCACGGCTTCAGGCAAAGAAAGAGGCAAAAACCCCGTTTCGCTACACGGATTCTCGCTGGTGTGCCGATAGGAAAGGGAATGGCAGGTTCCCCAGGCACGACTGTCGATCCGGAAGAGTCCCCTCCGCATGCGTTTCCGTTCTGCACTCATCGTGCTGATGCTGCTCGCGCTCGGCGCGGGAAGCCTTGGTCCGGCTATGGCCGCCGGCGAGAAACAGCGCAAGAGCCACGTCGACCGGATGATCGACCAGCTGCGCGATGACCTCTCCGAGACCTCGCAAGAGCTCCGCGGCGCGATCCTGTCCCTCAAGCGGGCCGAGGGCGAGCTGCCCGGCGCACAGGCGAAGGTCGCCAAGGTGCGCGGCCAGCTCGCGGCCGCCCAGGCGCGGGACCGGATGTTGGCCGGCAAGCTCGAGGTCGCGCAGGCGGAGGTGCAGAAGGCCAAGCGGGCCATTCGCGCCACCGAAGCCAAGATCGCGGCAGCCCAGCAGCTGATCGGGCGGATCGCCAGCTCCTCCTACCGTCAGGGCAGCTACGCCGAGCTTGCCGTCGTACTGCAGTCGGACAGCCCCGACGACTTTGCCACCCGCCTGGTCCTCGTGCAGAACGCGATGCGTTCACAGGGCGCGGTGCTCGGAAACCTGGCCGAGGACCGGGCGAACCTGGCCGCCGAGAAGGCGACGCTGGACGCGAAGAAGGAACAGCTCGCCGAGATGAAGCGCGAGCAGGAAGCGTTGATCGTCAAGATCAAGGGTCTCGAGGCGCAGGCGGTCGCGGCGCAGCAGGAGGTTGAGCGGTTGATCGCCGCCCGCGCCTCCGCGGTGCAGACGATCGAGCGCGAGAAGGCCGCAGAGGAGCGCCGCTACCAGGCGATGCAGGCCGAGTCCCACCGCCTCCAGCGGGTGCTCGCCGAGCGTGCCCGTCAGGCCCGCATCGCGGCGGCAAGGGCCGCCCGCAGCCACCGCGGTGGTGGCGGTGGCGGTGGTGGCGGTGGTGGTGTGCTGTCCTTCCCCGCGAGCGGTGGCATCACCTCGCCGTACGGCATGCGGGTCCACCCGGTCACCGGCGTCTACAAGCTGCACGACGGCACCGACTTCGGC
>JBDUAP010000232.1:0-4705 GCA_040004585.1 Sporichthyaceae bacterium | reverse complement strand
CCAGCTTGACCTGCTTCTTACGTAGCTCGGTGCCCGACCGACCGGCGAGAAGCTCTTCGCGCAAGTGGGCAGTGACAGCGCGCAGGTGACCCAGCTCGGTGGCCAGTGCCGCGTCACTCGGGGGGCGCACTGGCCTGCTCTGGAGAGCGCTGGCGCGCGAGCGTTCTGCCCAGGCGAGAACTGCCGCCGGCCGCTGGTCCTCAACGGCGAGCTGGAGGCCGGCGCTGGCCAGCTCCTCGCCGAACACGGCAGCATGGGCGCGCAGATCGGTCGCCCCCAGAGCGGCGGCGTTGTCGGCGCGGACCGCAAGAGCCCGCCGCAGTGCGCGCTCGGCGCCGCTTCGGTCGTGGTTGACGAGCCGGAGCAGCGCCTCGGCGTGCCACCCGGTCGCTCGCGCCTCGGCACTACCCGACCCGCGAGCGACGGCGACGTCGGCGAGCAGCGTTCTCGCCGTCGTCAGTGACGAGGACTCCAAGGCAGACCGGGCGGCCACGAACCGTGCGCTCAGACTGGCCACGGTCCAGCCCGCCGATGCACAGTCCTCCGCGGTGGTTCGCGCGGCGCGCGTCAGTGCAGCGCCGCGCTCACCGGCATCCCAGCGCGCAAGCACCGAGACCTGACGGGCCAGTCGCGTCCAGGCGGGGCGGCGCTGCTGTGCGAACTCGATGGCCGCCCGCTCGGCAGCTGTGCGCGCGTCTTTAGGACGGCCCGCGCTGATGGCTGCGCGAGCGAACAGCAGCCGCGCCTCCGCCGCGTCGTAGGCCAGGCCGCGCTCCTCCAAGCCGAGCAGCGCGGTGCTCGCCCAGTCGGCGGCTTCCGACCCGAGGCCTGCCGCGAGCAGGGCCTCCGCCCGGTCCAGCACCAGAGAGCTGTCGTCGAAGCCGCGTTGCTGGCCGACCTCCGCCGCGTTGTCGAGCAGCTCGAGGGCGGCCGGCACGTCACCGACCAGGCTCATCACGAAGCCGAGGTTCTGCCACGCTCGCGCGAGCTGGTTCCACAGCCCGTTGGCTTCCGCGACGGCGGCGCAGCGCTTGAGGTCGTTGACCGCGCCGCGGTGGTCGCCGAGATATGCCCGCATCGGGCCGCGGTTTCCGAGCAAGCGCGCTTCCCACAGCGAGTCCCCGTCCTTGCGCAACCCCGGCAGCGACTGGCGGTAGCACGCGAGGGCGTCCCCGTATCGTCCGATCCGCTGGAGCACGAGTGCACGTTGGGCAAGGAGGCGGCTCAGGTCGGCGCCCTTGAGCAAGGGACGCGCGCGTTCGGCTTCGTCCAGCGCATCCGCGGTGCGACCGGCGTCGGCCAGTGCCACGACGAGGCTCATCCGTGCCTCGCCGACCCGCCGCGGCAGGGCTGCCGCCTGGGCCACTTTGACTGCTCGGGTGAGGTCGTCGATCGCTCCGGTCAGGTCTCCCGTGCAGCGGCGGGCCAGCGCTCGCGCGCGCAACGCGACGGCGGCCGGCTCGTCGTCATCGCGGACCAGGAGGAGGCTGCTCGCCTGCTCGACGACCTCGGTGGGACGGTCGTACGCCGCGGCGAGTGCCGAGTCGGCGAGGCTCAGCCGAACCGACGGGGAAGCCAGCACCGTGGGCACGGGGCTCCTCAGACCAGCACCCAGGAGGTCACGACGGGGAAGTCAGGGGCGTCGGCAAAGACGCAGCGGAGGCTGGCGGGCCCGGCGGCAATGCCTTCGACCTGGAAGCGGCCGTGCTCGTCGGTGTCGAGCTCGGTGATCCCCCCGGAGTGCCGGATGGTGATGTGAGCCGGTCGATCGGCCTGCCCCACGACCCGACGGCTGTCGCCCATCACCGTGACCTCGAGCACGATGACTCCGGTGCTGCTTTCGAAGCTGAGAACCCGGGACGCGTCACCCGAGCGGACCCCTGTCGCGGACAGCGCGCTGTCCTCAGCAAGAGCGGCCAGCTCGGCGTCGACCGTCAGCCAGGTGAGACTTGCGCGGGCAGCCTCGACGACTGCCTCAGGGACCGGGTCGTGCCCGTCGAGGGCCGCTCGCAGCTGCAGCAACAGGACCCGGTCGCGGGGGTCGATCTCAGTCATGGTCGCCCCTATCCGCCTTCCGCCGCCAAGGCCCCGCCGGCGACGAGTTCACGGCGCAGGAGCTGCAGGCAACGTGACCTGGTCGGGCCGATGCTGCCGACCGGCATGCCGAGAGCCGTGGAGACCTCGGCGTAGCTGTCGTCGGGGGAGTAGGCAAGGGCGCGAAGCAACGTGCGGCAGCGATCGGAGAGCCGGTCGAGGGCGTCGCGAACGAGGTGGCGGTCCTCGGCGAGCTCCACGACGGCTTCGGGTGAGGCGTCCTGACTCGGGATCTCGACCATCGCGGAGGAGTCGTCGGGCACCTCACGCCCGCTGACGCGGAGCACCCGCAAGCACTCGTGCCGGGTCGTCGTTGCCAGCCAGCCACCGACTGCCGCGGGCTCACGGATGCGCGGCAGAGACTCGACGAGTCGCAGCCACACCGTCTGCGCAACATCGGCCGCGTCGGCGTCGCCGAGGCGGTGGGACCGCGCGACGTGCCACACCAGGCCTGCGAACCGGTCGACGAGCTCGTCCCAGGACTTCTGCTCGCCCGCGGCGGCACCCGCGACGAGGTCTGCGAGGTCCGAGCTGTCCACATCGTCACGATAGTCGTCATCCCGGGCCACCGGGCCCTGTCGACGCGCCCGTCCGCTCCGTGGCGAAGTCGGCGAGGACCAATGCCAGGACCTGCCTCGGGGAGGTCTTCTGCTCCTGGGCTCGCCGAGCCAGCTCGGCCGCGATCCGGGGAGCCGCGAACGAGGTGCCGCTCCAGGTGGCGAACCCGGTGAAGCAGTCGGAGTCGATATCAGCGTTCGGCGCCTGGTCCGCAGGGCCGTCGAAACTGACGAAGCTGCTCGCGACCCGGTCGCCGGGCGCCCACGCGTCGACCCAGACTCCGTGGTTGGAGAACGAGGTGCGACCGCGTCCATCGGCGGCCAGGGCGCCCACGCCCACCACGGAATCGAACGCCGCCGGCCAGAAGAGCCGGTCGCTGGCGTTGTTCCCCGCCGCTGCAACCACGACGGTGTCGGCTCCGAGCGCCTCGATCGCCTGGGACAGGAGCGCCGGTGGCCGGTCATTCCAGGTGTACGCCCCGAGGGAGAGATTGAGCACGCCAATGCGGGTCTTGCCTCCCGAGCTTCGGCCACGCAGCGCGTTGATCGCCTGAAGCAGGTCGACCTCGTCGCAGACGCCGTCAGAGCCGAGCACCCGCGAGATGGACAAATGCGCGCCGGGCGCGTGCTGACGCACGATCCCCGCGATGAACGTGCCGTGGCCGGCCTGTGCATCGAGCTCGTAGTCGTTGTCGGTGTCGAGCCGATCGTCCACGTCGGGGTCGACCGCTTCCCACGCGCCGCGCGAGAACCAGGAGTGGGCGACGTTGATCCCGGTGTCGAGGATCGCGATGGTCACGCCGTGCGACGAGGAGGACTTGCCGGGGCTCGGAGGTGGGTCTGCGACGGGGGAGGGGGCGTCGCCGGGACCACCCTGGTAGTTGGGTTCGCCACGGAACATGTGGACCGGCGCCGCGAGGGCGTCCTGGCCCTCCGGCGAGAGCTGCGTCGCGATGAGGTCAGCGACATCGGTGTCGCGGTGCATGGTGAACCTGGCCAGGCCGAGCGTCCCGAGGTTGTCGCGCCGGTCGGTCCAGCGGCGCGCGGCCTCCTCGACAGTGCTGGCGTGGCTTGCAGCGACGATCATCTCGCGGCGGCGGATGATGGCTCCGGACGGCAGGTCGGACCCGACCGCATAGAACTCCGGATGGCGGTCCAGTAGTCGGGTCAGGCGCTCCTCGGGGGACTTCATCGCGCTCTCCTTCAGTTAGGACCGGTGGGCGATTCTTCGCGCTCAGTGGACCCGATGCCGGGTCCGGATTACAACGGCATCCCGTGGGGTGGCAGACAGCGCGGGACCGGAGCGTCCCCCTGCCAGGCTCCGGTCCCGCGCATATCCCCGCTCCTCTCAGCTGCGCCAGCTCACGAGAGGCCGACGACGGGCGTTCCGCTCGTGCATCCGTCGTACGGCATCGCGAATCAGCTCTCGCTCGGTTGCTGCGTCCCGCTCCCACGCAGGAGGGACCGCTCCGCCGAGCAGATCATCGGCTACGCGCTCGAGAACAGCCAGGCCGCGCGCCGCGGCGATCCGGTAGCCCGTGCCTGCCATGGTGTTCCCCTCTGCTCCCGCCGGTCTTGCGACCGTGCTCCGATGGCTTTGAGGCGCCGCCGGGTGCACCGCCTCGCAGACAAGAGGTGCGAGGCCGCGCGCTGATACACGAAGAGTCGAAACAGCGGAGAGAACTCGTCTCACGGGATCCGTGAGCCCCTCGGTCAGGTGGCGATGTAGGCCGAGAGGTGCTCGCCGGTGAGGGTGGATCGGGCGGCGACGAGGTCGGCGGGGGTGCCCTTGAAGACGATCCGGCCGCCGTCGTGACCGGCGCCGGGGCCGAGGTCGATGATCCAGTCGGCGTGCGCCATGACCGCCTGGTGGTGCTCGATGACGATGACCGACTTGCCGGAGTCGACGAGGCGGTCGAGCAGGCCGAGCAGCTGCTCGACGTCGGCGAGGTGCAGGCCGGAGGTCGGTTCGTCGAGGACGTAGACGCCGCCCTTCTCAGCCAGGTGGGTGGCCAGCTTGAGCCGCTGCCGCTCGCCGCCGGACAGCGTCGTGA
>JBDUAP010000015.1:0-16106 GCA_040004585.1 Sporichthyaceae bacterium | reverse complement strand
TCGACGGTGCGCAACCTGGTCGGCATCGCCGGCAAGCCGCACCCGTCCACCGTGATCGCGTGCATCGGCCCGGCCACAGCCAAGACGGCTGAGGAGCACGGTCTGCGGGTGGACGTCCTGGCGGAGACACCGTCGGTGATGGCGCTCGCCGAGGCGGTCGCGGAGTACGGCGCGGCTGAGCGGATCGCTGCTATCGCAGCCGGCGAGCCGGTGCTGCGCCCGTCCCAGAAGCGCACCGCCGCCAGGCGTAAAGCCAAGTAAGCCACAGAGAGAAGACCAGGTGATCATGCGGAAGCTGCGAGCTCGGTGATGGACGCCGCGCCCTTCCCTGCGGGCCGGCCACGCCGGCTGCGGCGTACTGCTGCTCTGCGCAGCCTGGTGGCGCAGACCCGGCTGAACGCGGCCGACCTGGTGCTGCCGATGTTCGTCAAGGAGGGGCTGGCCGAGGCTGCGCCGATCGCCTCGATGCCGTCGGTCGTCCAGCACTCCCGCGACTCGCTGCGCAAGGCAGCAGTCGACGCCGTACGAGCAGGCGTGGGCGGCCTGATGCTGTTCGGCGTGCCCATGGAGAAGGACGCGATCGGATCGGAGGCCGTCGACCCAGGCGGCATCCTGAACCAGGCCATCGCTGACGTGATCAGTGAGGTCGGCGACGCGACGGTCGTGATGAGCGACCTGTGTCTGGACGAGTTCACCGACCACGGGCACTGCGGCGTCCTCGCGAAGGACGGCTCGGTCGACAACGACGCGACTCTCGAGCGCTACGCCGAGATGGCACTCGCTCAGTCAGCAGCCGGGGCGCACGTGCTCGGCCTATCCGGAATGATGGACGGCCAGGTCGGTGCGGTGCGGACCGCGCTGGATGCGAAGGGTCGCATCGACACCGCCCTGCTCGCCTACTCCGCGAAGTACGCGTCCGGCTTCTACGGGCCGTTCCGCGATGCCGTGGAGTCCTCTCTCGTCGGCGACCGGCGGACCTACCAGCAGGACTCGCCCAACCTCGACGAGGCCCTGCGCGAAGTCGCGCTGGACATCGCCGAGGGCGCCGACCTGGTGATGATCAAGCCAGCGCTGCCCTACCTCGACGTGCTGCGCCGGGTAGCCGATGCCGCGGCCGGGACGGGCGTGCCCGTTGCGTCCTACCAGGTCTCGGGCGAGCTGGCGATGGTGGAGGCTGCGGCAGAGCGCGGGTGGCTGGACCGCGACCGCGCGGTGCTCGAGACGTTGACGTCGATCCGCCGGGCCGGCGCCGACATCATCCTCACCTACTGGGCCGTGGACGCCGCCCGGTTGCTGCGGGACTGATCGTGGCGGTCCACGTCGCGCTGCTTCGCGGCATCAACGTCGGCAAGAACAACCGCGTTCCGATGGCCACCCTGCGCAGTCTCCTCGAGGACCTCGGCTACACCGACGTACGCACGCACCTCAACAGCGGCAATGCCGTCTTCACGGTCTCGGGACGCCAGCAGCCGGCCACGGTCGCGAAGAAGGTCGAGGCCGCCCTGCTTGACGAAACCGGGCTGACGTTGCGCGTGGTTGTGCGCAGCCAGAAGGAGCTGGCCGACGTCGTGGCGAAGAACCCGTTCGCAGACGTGGCGACCGATCCCGCCCGGTTCCTCGTCGCGTTCCTCGCCGAGCCGGTCCCGGCGGGACGGCTGCGCGCTGTCGACGTCGATGCGTTGGCTCCCGAGCAGTTCCACGTGGCCCGCCGGGAGCTCTACCTGTGGCTTCCCAGCGGCATCCAGAACAGCCCGATGATGAAGGTGCTCACCGACCAGAAGCTCGGCGTCGCGACGACCGCCCGCAACTGGAACACCGTGACCAAGCTGCTTGAGCTGGCGGGATGAGCGGCCAGTCCTCAGCCCACGTGCAGGTCGACACCCAGCAGCAGCAACGGCCACAGGAAGATCGCGAGCAGCGCGGACAGCAGCAACTTCAGCAGCCGAGCAGTGAGGTAGTTGCGGTCATAGGCCACCACGATCCCGATCAACAGATACAGGGCCAGGACCAGGCTGACATTTCGTCCTCTTCGCATGCTGCGAGGATGGCACGCGTGACTTCCCCGGACGGCGCCGCCTCCCTCTACCCGTTCGACGCTCCCGCGTCCGAAGCGCTACTCGAGCGGGCACTGGCTGTCACTCCCGGCGGTGTCAATTCACCCGTTCGTGCCTTCCGTGCCGTGGGTGGCACCCCCCGTTTCATGGTGGAAGGCAGCGGTGCCTGGCTGACCGACGCGGACGGCCGTCGCTACGTGGACCTGGTCTGTTCGTGGGGACCCCTGCTCCTCGGCCACGCGCATCCGGCCGTGGTCGAGGCGGTGCGCGCCGCAGCGGGGCGCGGCACGTCGTACGGCACGCCGACCGAGGGCGAGGTCGCACTCGCCGAGGAGATCGTCGCCCGGGTGGACCCGGTCGAGCAGGTCCGGCTGGTGTCCAGCGGGACCGAGGCCACGATGTCGGCGATCCGACTCGCGCGGGGGTTCACCGGTCGTAGCAAGGTGGTGAAGTTCGCCGGCTGCTACCACGGTCATGTCGATGCACTGCTCGTCAGCGCGGGTTCCGGCGTCGCGACGCTCGGGTTGCCGGACACGCCAGGTGTCACCGGTGCGCAGGCGGCCGACACGATCGTCGCCCCCTACAACGACCTGGCCGCGGTCGAGCAGGCGTTCACGACTTACGACGGGCAGATCGCCTGCGTCATCACCGAAGCGGCCGCCGGGAACATGGGCGTGGTGCCGCCACTGCCCGACTTCAACGCCGGGCTGGCCGAGCTGTGCCGCCGCAACGGCGCCCTGTTCATCAGCGACGAGGTGATGACCGGCTTCCGTGTCAGTCGGGCCGGCTGGTTCGGTCTGGAAGGCGTGCGACCCGACCTGATGACGTTCGGCAAGGTGATGGGCGGCGGTTTCCCTGCCGCGGCGTTCGGCGGTCGCGCCGACGTGATGTCGCGGCTTGCACCCCTCGGCCCCGTCTACCAGGCGGGCACACTTTCGGGTAACCCGATCGCGACCGCTGCCGGTCTCGCCACGCTGCACGCGTGCACCGACGACGTCTACGCGCACGTGGACAAGACGGCCGGGGAGATTGGTGGACTGGTCAGCGCGGCGCTGGCCGCCGAGGGAGTGGCGCACAGGCTGCAACAGGCGGGCAGCATGTTCTCGGTCTTCTTCACTGCAGGTCCGGTGACCGACTACGCCGCCGCAAAGCAGCAGGAGACGTTCCGTTACGCCGCGTTCTTCCACGAGATGCTCGCGCGCGGCGTCTACCTTCCTCCCTCCGCGTTCGAGTCGTGGTTCCTCTCCGCGGCTCATGACGACCAGGCGATCTCGCGGGTCGCTGAGGCGGTGCCGTACGCCGCGCGGGCAGCCGCGTCTGCCACCGACGGGGAAGCCCGATGAGCGAGACCACGGTCGTGCATCTGCTCCGCCACGGCGAGGTGCACAACCCGACGGGTGTGCTCTACGGACGGCTGCCCGGCTACCAGCTCTCCGACCTGGGGCATGCGATGGCCCAGCGGATCGCTGAGTACGTCAAGGGCGAGGACATCACCCACCTCGTTTCGTCCCCGCTCGAGCGGGCGCAGCAGACTGCCGCTCCTTCAGCCGTGGCACTCGGCCTCCCGGTGACCATCGACGACCGCATCATCGAGGCCGGAAATGTCTTCGAGGGCAAGACGTTCGGCGTCGGCGACGGAGCGCTGCACCGGCCGGAGCACTGGTTCCACCTGCGCAACCCGCTGCGCCCCTCCTGGGGGGAGCCCTATCAGGACATCGCCCGTCGAATGCTGGCAGCGATGGCCGACGCCCGCGACGCCGCTAGCGGTCACGAAGCCCTGCTCGTCAGCCACCAGCTGCCGATCTGGACGGTCCGCTCGCTGGCGACCGGTCGCCGGCTCTGGCACGACCCGCGCAAGAGGCAGTGCTCGCTGGCCTCGATCACCTCGTTCACCTATGGCGGCGACGAGCTCGTCTCGGTGGCCTACGAGGAACCGGCGCACGACCTGCTGCCGGTGCGCGCCTCCAAGAAGTTCGTCGCCGGGGCCTGATGCGCCACCTGTTCCAGACCCGTCGTACGGCGTGTGCTGTCGCGGGCGCCCTCGTGGCCGTCCTGCTGGCCGGCTGCAGCAGCTCATCCGCGCAGAGCGGCGCACCGGACAAGGGCTACATCTCCGGCGACGGCAGCGTGACCCTCGTCGCGGCTGCCAAGCGGGACGACGTGGTCACGTTCGCGGGCACCACTCTGGACGGGACGAAGTTCGATGTGAGCGACCACCGGGGCGAGGTGGTCGTGGTGAACGTATGGGGGTCATGGTGCCCGCCGTGCATCGCCGAGGCGCCGGCGCTGGAGAAGGTCTGGGAGCAGACCCGGTCGCAGGGCGTCCAGTTCATCGGGGTGAACACGCGAGACCAGACCGCGGCAGCTCGCGCCCACGAACGCTGGTTCAAGATCAGCTATCCCAGCATCGACGACGACGGTGGCCGGGTGCTGCTCGCATTCCGCGGCACCCTGCCGCCAGTGGCGATCCCGAGCACGTTGGTTCTCGACCGCAGCGGTCGGGTCGCCGCACGAGTCCTCGGCAAGGTCAGCGCTGGAACCCTCCGCGGCGTCGTTGACGACGTCCTCGCCGAGCCGACCAGATCGGCATCGCGATGAGCTCGACCGACACCATCACCGACGGCTCGCTGTTGCTCGCCGTGCCGCTGGCCGGGCTGGCCGGGCTGGTCTCCTTCCTGTCCCCGTGCGTGCTGCCGCTGGTGCCCGGCTACCTGTCCTACGTGACCGGGCTGGCCGGCGAGGATCTCGCCGAGCGCCGTCGCGGCCGGCTCGTCGCGGGCGCCCTGCTGTTCGTGCTCGGCTTCACGGCCGTGTTCGTGACGGCCGGTGTCCTGGTGGGCGGCGCCGGGGCGTTTCTCATCGAGCACGAGCGGCTGCTGCAGCGCGTCCTTGGCGTCCTGACCATCCTGCTCGGGCTGGCGTTCATGGGCCTGATGTCATCGCTGCCGTGGTTCCAGCGCGACTTCCGGGTGCACCACAAGCCAGCCATCGGGCTGGCCGGTGCCCCGATGCTGGGAGTGGTGTTCGGCCTCGGGTGGACGCCATGCATCGGCCCGGCCCTAGGAGCGGTGCTGACATTGGGGGTCACCGGGGGCAGTGCCGCTCGGGGCGGGCTGCTCGCGGTGGCCTACTGCCTGGGCCTGGGGCTGCCATTCATCGTCACCGCGATCGCCTTCCGCCGCGCCATGGGCGCGTTTGGCTGGGTGAAGCAGCACTACGTCTGGGTGATGCGGCTCGGCGGCGGTCTGCTCGTGACGATCGGCGTCCTGCTCGTCACCGGGCTGTGGAACGAGTTGACGGTGGCCATGCGGGTCTGGGTCAACGGCTTCACCCCGGCGGTCTGACGTGGTCGACTCGGACGTGGTCCACACGGCGATGTCCACCGCCCCTGGCGAGGTGGAGCCCCCGAGCGGACCCGGCGCACTCGGGCCGCGCGGCATGGGCCGGTGGGCCTGGCGCCAGCTCACTTCGATGCGCACGGCGCTGCTGCTGCTCCTGCTGCTCACTGTCGCCGCCGTACCCGGATCATTGGTGCCGCAGTCTGCGGTCGATCCGGTGCGCGTCGCCGAGTTCACGGCGCAGCACCCCACACTCTCGCCGTGGTACGAGCGGCTGTCGCTGTTCAACGTGTTCGCAGCACCCTGGTTCGCGGCGATCTACCTGCTGCTGTTCCTGTCGCTCGCAGGTTGCGTGCTGCCGCGCAGCCGGGCGCACTGGGCGGCGTCGCGCGCGCGCCCGCCGGCCGCACCTCGATACCTCGAGCGGCTCCCAGTCCATGAAGGCTGGACGGTCGATGTATCCCCGCGCGAGGTGCTCGACGCGGCTCGGCTGGCGCTTCGCCGCCGACGGTTCCGGGTCGATGTCGGCAGCGACGGATCAGTCGCGGCGGAAAAGGGTTACCTGCGCGAAACGGGAAACCTCCTCTTCCACGCTGCGCTGCTGTTCCTTCTCGTCGCGGTGGCGGTGGGCAACCTGTTCGGTTTCCAGGGCTCGGTGCTGGTCGCCGAAGGCGGCAGCTTCTCGAACACGGTGTCCGCATACGACACTGTCCGGCAGGGAGCGGCCTTCCGGTCGGGTTCGTTGGTGCCGTTCACCCTGACCTTGGACGACCTGTCCGTGCGCTACGAGCAGAAGGGGGTCCAGCGGGGCGCACCGCGCGACTTCAAGGCGGCCGTCAGCTTCACTGCGTCGCCGGATGCGTCTCCGAAGGGCGGCGAACTGCGGGTGAACCACCCGTTGGTCATCGACGGCACGAAGATCTTCCTGCTGGGCAACGGTTACGCCCCGGTGTTCACCGTGCGCGACGGCACCGGCGAGGTCGTGTTCTCCGGTCCGGTGCCGTTCCTTCCGCGCGACGGCAACAACACGTCGGTCGGTGTGGTGAAGGTGCCGGGGGCGAAGCCGAAGCAGCTCGGCTTCCAGGGCTTGTTCCTACCGACGGCTGTGCTCGACCCGCAGCGCGGCCCGATCTCAGTCTTCCCTGACGACGCGCTGCCCCGCGCCGTGATCACGGCCTGGGTGGGCGACCTCGGCCTGGACAGTGGCGCGGCGCAGTCGGTGTACCGGCTGGACACAACCGGGATGACCCAGGTGATGAACAGCGGCCGCCCGCTCGCCCAGTCGTTGGCCCGCGGGGCGACGATGACGCTCCCCGACGGTGCCGGCAGCATCACCTTCGATGGCGTGCGCCGATGGACATCGCTGAAGGTGTCCCACGACCCGGGCAAGCAGTGGGCACTGCTCTCCGCCTCGGCGGCGCTGATCGGCCTGATGCTGTCGTTGTTCGTCCGGAGGCGCCGGGTCTGGGTGCGCGCCACGGCCGGGGACGACGGGCGTACCCTCGTGCGGGTCGCCGGCCTCGCACGCGCCGAGGGCGAAGGCCTGGCCGACGAGGTCGCCGAGATCGCCACGGCGCTGCGCGCGAAGGAGGACTGACGGTGGCCAGCGAGAGCGTCGCGCAGATCAGCAACAACCTGCTCTACTGCGCGATGGCCGTCTACGCGGTCGCGATGTACTGCTACGCCGCCGAGCTCGCGTTCGGGTCCCGGCTACGCCGTGGCGAGCCCGCGCTGGTCACCGCGAACGGCGCAGGCGACACGTCCTACGACGAGCCCGCTGCCCCGGTCGAGGAGCGCGAGGACCGCACCGGGAAGGCCGAGCGGCTGGGCCGGATCGCCGTCTCGTTGACCGCGCTGGCGTTCGGACTTCATCTCGCGTCGGTGATTGCGCGGGGCATCTCGGCTGGGCGGCCGCCGTGGGGCAACATGTTCGAGTTCTCGGTGACCGGCTCGCTGGCCGTGACCGGGGTCTACCTCGTCCTGCTGGCTCGCCGCGACGTGCGCTATCTCGGCATCTTCGTCATGCTGCCGGTGCTGCTGACGCTGGGTCTGGCCGTCACCGTGCTCTACACGGAGAGCACGCAGCTGGTGCCCGCCCTCAAGTCGGTGTGGCTGGTCATCCACGTTACTGCGGCCATGATCGCGTCGGGAATCCTGACGATCGGGTTCGCGCAGACGATCTGCTATCTCGTCCAGGAGCGTCGCGAGCGGACGCCGGCCGAGCAGCGGTCACCGTCGTTCATGGACCGCTTGCCGTCGGCGGCGGTGCTGGATCGGTCGGCTTATCGGATGCACGCTTTCGCATTCCCGATCTGGACGTTCGCCGTCATCGCCGGGGCGATCTGGGCAGAGAACGCGTGGGGGCGCTACTGGGGCTGGGATCCCAAGGAGACGTGGGCGTTCATCACCTGGATGGTCTACGCGTGCTACCTGCATGCGCGCGCGACAGCGGGATGGCGTGGTCGCAAGGCTGCCTACGTTGCGCTGCTGGGCTACTCGACGTTCCTGTTCAACTACCTGGTCGTCAACATCTGGCTGGTGGGGTTCCACTCGTACGCCGGGGTCAACTGAGCGGACTAACGCACGGGGCGGTTGCCGGTAGGGCCGTCATCGGGGTCATCGCCGTCCGCTGTGGGGTTCGGTGGGTCGTCCTCGCTCCGGTTGCGCAGCTCCTCTTCCCACTCGTCAAGCTGCCGGTCGTAGGAGTTGTGGCTGCCCAGGCGGCCCAGGAACTCGGGATCGTCGTCGGGTGCCAGGGTGCGGGGCGGCTGGGGGGAGCGGTCCCGGGAGCCTCCCGGAAGAGGAAGACGCGACCCGCCGGTCCGGGCGCGGCCGGCTAGCAGCCACGCCACCGGACCGATGATCCCCACGAACACGATGAGCAGAATCCAGGCGATCTTCGGCAGGCCGCGGATCTCACTCTCGTCAGTCTGGATGCAGTCGATGAGCGCGTAGATCGCGAGCAGGATCGGCAGCGCGTAGACCAGGACTATGCGCAACATCGGGGCAGCTCCACGATGTCGAGCCTATGCCGGGGCAGCGGATTTCCTGCCGATCCGCGGGTCAGCGCTCGGCATGCATCCGGTTCACCAGACGGCGCAGCCTTCCGGTCCGCCGCGGCATGTCGACGCCGAGCGAGTGGCGGGCGGCTTCCCGATGCAGGTCGCGGATGTGGGCGCGGGCCAGGTCCAGGGTGATCATGGTGGTGCCTTCACTTCCTATGTATTTCAGGTGTTCTGGTTACGATATCAAGGTCAACGCATGCTCTGACTGACTGATTCCCTGATTTGAGCAGCCGTGGACCCTTGGATCTGTGGGGAATCACACGATCGACCGGCACTAGCGAGGAGCGCGGCATGGATGCTGTCGACCAGAGGCTGATCGAGGCCCTGCGGGCCGATGCGAGAGCGTCGTACGCCGAGCTGGGCCGGGCGGTCGGGATGTCGGGCCCGAGCGTCGCCGAACGGATCGGCCGGCTGGAGCAGGCCGGGGTCATCACCGGCTACCACGCCGCGGTGGACCTGGCGGCACTCGGCCTGTCCGTAGCGGCCATCGTCGGGGTGCACCTCTCCGACACCTCCGACCAGGACGCCGTGACCGCGGCGCTGGGGGAGCTTGCGGAGGTCGAGGACTGCTGGTTCGTCGCGGGGGACGAGAGCTTCCTGATCAAGGTGCGGGTGGCCGGCATGCCGGAGCTGGAGGCGACCCTGTCGCGGCTGCGCCAGATCAGTGGCGTATCCCGTACCCGAACGACCGTCGTGCTCTCGACCAAGTGGGAGAACCGCGCCGCCGGCGGCGAACTCTGACCTTGCTCAGCCGGCCCCCGAGGTCAGCCAGGCCAGCGACCAGGGCCCTTGTGGATCTCCCTTCATCGTGAAAGCAAGGCAAATGCCGTCTGACGGCCATCAATAGCCACCTTTCCGCGATGAAGGGAGATCAGTGCCAACATGGCCTTGTGGTGCGAGACTCGTTCACCTGGAGTCTGGATCAGCGCCGGCGAATCATCCCGGACGTTCCCTGGTTCATCGCCGCGATCTTGGTCGCCATCGGGGGGAATGTTTTAACAATCGATTCTGACTGGCATTACGCGGGTCTGCTGCCCCTCCTGCTGGCGCTGATTTTGCTGATCGCGATCCTCCGCAGGAGTTGGTCGTCGCGTACGCACGGAGTTGAAGAACGCCCCTCACCATGACTCTGTTCGCCCGTCGTGATTCACTCCCCTCGAGGAGCCGGGGAGGGCCGCGGGTGAGCGCAGGGCGAATCAACGTCGGGCGAGGTGAGCGCATCCCGTACTCGGCGGTCGGTGAATCGCACCGCCAAGAGGCGCTGAGCCATCTGCTCCAGTTCGCAACCCGGAAGGCCGCATCCCGGCGTTGTTGGTCCGAGAGCCGAACAACCCGTATGACCCGATGGCCGTTGCAGTCGTCATTTACGGCCATCTGGTTGGTTACCTGAAGCGCGACGACGCGGCCGAACTGGCCGATGAACTCGATGACCTTGCGGACGAAGGGCAGTTCCTGTGCGCACCCGCCTGCTACCAAGGTGGCACGCCCGATAAGCCGACCATTGGGGTGGTCGTAGAGGTACGCGAGGCTTCAGACCGGGTGAAATAGGTGGGGTTCGCGACCGTCAGTCGGGAAGCCACGTCAGTGCGACCAGGAGCAGCAGGCCGTACGCCAGCAGCGTCTGACCGGTCTCCTTCAGCACCGTGACCAGGTCGCGTCCGCGCGCGCCGCGAACGACCTTGCGCGCGGCCAGGAACGCTGCACCGGCGGTGACGACGGCCACGAACGCTGCCGGGTGCCAGACGATGACGGGCACGAGCACGACGTACGGCGTGGCCATCAGTGCGACGTAGAGCCATCGCGTTCGCCGGTCGCCGAGCCGGACGGCGAGCGTCACCTTGCCGGCGCCCCGGTCGCCGTGGAGGTCGCGCAGGTTGTTGGCGACCAGGATCGCGCAGGCGAACGCACCGCAGCCGACGCCGAGCAGCACCGACGTCGCGGTGACGCGCTCCGCCTGCACGTACGTCGTGCCGACCGTCGCGACCAGGCCGAAGAAGACGAACACCGAGACCTCGCCGAGCCCCCGGTAGCCATACGGGCGCGAGCCGCCGGTGTAGAACCAGGCAGCGACAATCGCGGCAGCGCCGACCAACAGCAGCCACCAGGTCGTGAGTGCCGCGAGCACCAGGCCGGTGACGGCAGCGAGGCCGAAGCTTCCCAGCGCCGCTGACCGCACTGCGCTCGGAGTCGCCAGCCCGGACCCCACTAACCGCAGTGGCCCGGTCCGCTCGGCGTCGGTGCCGCGCACGCCGTCGCTGTAGTCGTTCGCGTAGTTCACGCCGATCTGCAGCGCGACCGCGACGAGCAACGCCAACAGCGAACGCCCCGGGTCCAGCGCGTCGACAGCCCCAGCTGCACCGGTCCCGGCCGCCACCGGTGCCACCGCCGCAGGAAGCGTCCGCGGCCGGGCACCTTCAAGCCACTGGCGCGGCGTCGCCATCAGAGCTGCCCCGCGCGCTCGGCGACCAGCCTGAGCACGGCCGTCCGGTCGGGCTTGCCCGAGTCGAGCATCGGCAGCATTCCGAGCACCACCAGCTCCTTCGGCAGCGCCGCCGGCTCCAGCTGATCGGCGCCGAACGACCGGAGCTCGTCCAGCGTCGGCACGTCCGCCGAGGTCACGGCCTGGACGACGGCTACCACCCGCTCACCCCACTGGTCGTCGGGCTGGCCGACCACCGCGACCGCCCGAACGCGCGGGTGCGCACCGAGCACGTGCTCAACGCGCGACGCCGACACGTTCACACCACCGGACACGATGACGTCGTCGGTGCGCCCGAGCACGGTGAGTCGCCCTAACTCGTCGATCCGACCGAGGTCGCTGGTCACGAACCGCCCGCCCACCAACGCATTCGCGGTCAGGTCCGGCCGCAACCGGTAGCCGGCGAACACCACCGGTCCGCCGATCGTGATCCTCCCGTCGTCACCGACTGCCACGTCGACGTCGTCCAGGGGCATGCCGTCGTAGACGCAGCCACCGCAGGTCTCGGACATGCCGTAGGTCACGACGACGCGCGCCCCGGCGGCAGCAGCGCGCTCCACCAGCGGCGCGGGTGCCGCTGCCCCGCCGAGCAGGATCGCGTCGTACGACGTGAGATCCGTGCCCGCATCGAGCAGTCGGTGCAGCTGGGTGGGCACCAGCGCCGTGTATCGCCGCCCGTCCGCATCCAACCGCTCGGTCGCGGTCGAGAACGCCCCGGCGTCGAAGCCGCCGTACAGGTCGAGAACCTCCGGCCGTGTGCCGGCGGCCAGTGAGCGCAGCAGCACCGCCAACCCGGCGATGTGGGTCACTGGCAGCGCAAGCAGCCACTGCCCGGGACCGCCGAGGCGACGCTGCGAAGCAAACACCGAGTGCCGCAACGCATCCGCAGTCAGCAGCACACCCTTGGGCTCGCCGGTCGACCCCGATGTCGGCACCACAAGTGCGACGTCGTCGGACTCCAGCGGCAGGTCGGGGCGCAATGCCGCGGTGACCGCACCGCGCGTGCCGCCGGTCGGCAGTGGCAGCAGCGCCGGGCCGTCTCCGCGCAGCGCGGCAGCGAGGGCCGGCAGCATCGACGTGAGGACGGCCTCGCCGGTCGGGGCGGTGAGTCCGCGCAGCAGCCGCGCGGACACGTCAGAAGGACCACGGGTAAGGCGACCAGTCGGGTTCGCGCTTGTCCACGAACGCGTCGCGTCCCTCGACCGCCTCGTCGGTCTGGTACGCGAGCCGGGTCGCCTCGCCGGCGAACACCTGTTGGCCCATCAGTCCGTCGTCCACCAGGTTGAACGCGAACTTCAGCATCCGCTGCGCGGTCGGGCTTTTGGCGTTGATCTCGGCGGCGACCTCGAGTGCGACCCGTTCGAGGTCCGCGTGGTCGGCGACGATGTTCACCGCGCCCATCTGGTGCATCGTCTCGGCGTCGTACTCACGGCCGAGGAAGAAGATCTCCCGCGCTCGCTTCTGGCCGACCATGCGCGCGAGGTACGCCGAGCCGTAGCCGCCGTCGAAACTGCCGACGTCGGCGTCGGTCTGCTTGAAGCGGGCGTGCTCGCGGCTCGCGATCGTCAGGTCGCACACGACGTGCAGTGAGTGCCCACCGCCGGCAGCCCAGCCGGAGACGACAGCGACGACCACCTTCGGCATCATGCGGATCAGCCGCTGCACCTCCAGGATGTGCAGCCGTCCGGCCCGGGCGGGGTCGACCGTGTCAGCGGTGTCGCCGCTCGCGTAGCGGTAACCGTCGCGGCCCCGAATGCGCTGGTCGCCGCCGGAGCAGAATGCCCAGCCGCCATCCTTCGGCGACGGGCCGTTGCCGGTGAGCAGGACGCAGCCGACGTCGGAGGACATCCGGGCGTGGTCGAGCGCCCGGTAGAGCTCGTCCACCGTCTGCGGCCGGAACGCGTTGCGCACCTCGGGCCGGTTGAACGCGATACGCACCGCGCCGGTGCTCTTCGCCCGGTGGTAGGTGACGTCGGTCAGGTCGAACCCCGGGACAGGGGTCCAGGCGTCGGCGTCGAAGATCTCGGAGACCACGTCGGCGAGGATAGGCGCATGACCCCCGAGGCCGGCCGCCTGATCGACCGGGCGGTGCCGCGCTGGGACTTCGCGGAGCGGCACGCGCGGCTGGTGCATGCGCCGGCGCCACTGGTCTGGCGGGCGCTCGGCGAGGTTCGGGTGAGCGACTTGCCCCTGACCCGGGCGCTGATGCGGGTCCGCAAGCTCGGCCGCTCCGTGAACTCCCCGGACCGGCGGATGCTCGACGCACTGCCGCCCGGCGAGGTCGCTCGCGCCGAGGGACGGGAGCTGCTGCTTGCGATGGTGGCGCCGACCTCGCTGCGTACCCAGGTCGGCTCCCTGGACGAGCTGCGCGCTGCGTCAGTCGCGGAGCTGACCCGGCCGATGCCGGACGGGTGGGTGCGCATTGCGACCGACTTTCGCCTCGATGCAACCGACGGGTCGACCCTGCTCAGCACGGAGACCAGAGTCCTGGCGACGGGTCCGACCGCCCGTCGCCGCTTCCGTCTCTACTGGCTGATGATCCGCGGCGGCAGCGGGCTGATCCGGCGCGAGCTGCTGCGCTCCGTGGCCCGACGCGCGGAGCGCGCCAGGTGACGGAAAGCCCGGTCTTCTCGATCCCGATGCGGACGCGCTTCCGCGGCATCGACGTGCGCGAGGGAATGCTGCTGCGTGGCCCCGCCGGGTGGGGGGAGTTCTCGCCGTTCTGGGACTACGACGCCCGCGAGAGTGCCCCGTGGCTGGCCGCGGCACGCGAGGCGGCGTACGACGGGTGGCCGGCCCCACGGCGTACCACGATCCCCGTCAACTGCACCGTGCCGGCGGTCCGGCCCGAGCAGGCCACGGCCATCGTGGCCGCCTCGGCCGGCTGCCGGACCGCGAAGGTCAAGGTGGCCGAGCCCGGGCAGACCGAGGCCGAGGACATCGCGCGGGTGGAGGCGGTGCGCGACGCGATCGGGCGGTCCGGCCGGGTGCGGGTCGACGCGAACGGCGGCTGGGACGTGGCGACGGCGGTGCGGATGACCCGGCTGCTGGAGCGGTTCACCCTGGAGTACGTCGAGCAGCCCTGCCAGACCGTCGAGGAGCTGGCCGAGGTGCGTCGGGCCGTCGACGTACCGATCGCCGCCGATGAGTCCATCCGCCGGGCCGAGGACCCGCTGCGGGTGGCGCGGCTCGAGGCGGCAGACATCGCGGTGCTCAAGGTGCAGCCGCTCGGCGGGGTCCGGGCTTGCCTGCGTATCGCGGAGCAGATCGGCCTGCCCGTCGTGGTGTCTTCGGCGCTGGAGACATCGATCGGGATTGCTGCTGGGGTGGCGCTGGCTGCTGCGTTGCCCGAGCTGCCTTATGCCTGCGGCCTTGCCACCCTGCAGCTTCTCGACGGCGACGTCACCTCGCAGCCGTTCCAGGTCGTCGACGGCGCCCTGACCGTCGCGCGGCCGTCGCCCGACCAAGTAGACGCCGTGGCGGCCGACGACGAGACCACGCACCGCTGGCAGGAGAGGATCGCTTCCGTGGAGGACCTCGCATGAACCCGTCGACGGCGCTGGCGACCGTCATCGTCGACGAGCTCATCCGCGGCGGTGTCCGCGAGGCGGTGCTGTGTCCGGGCTCGCGCAACGCGCCGCTGTCCTTCGCCCTGCACCAGGCGGACACCGACGGCCGGTTGCGGCTGCATGTGCGCATCGACGAACGCACTGCCGGCTTCCTGGCGTTGGGGTTGAGCAAGGCGTCCGGGCAACCGGTGCCGGTAATGACGACCTCGGGCACCGCCGCGGTAAACTTGCACCCCGCCGTCGTCGAGGCGGACTACTCCCGCGTCCGGCTCGTGGTGCTCACCGCCGACCGGCCGGCCGAGATGCACGGCACCGGCGCCAACCAAACGATCGACCAGACGAATCTCTACGGCCGATCGGTCCGGTTCTTCGCCGGGGTCAACGACTCGCTGACAGTGGCCGAATGGCGAAAGGCCGTCGCCCATGCGCTCGGTCAGGGACACTCGGGCCCCATTCATCTCAACGTGGCATTCCGCGAGCCCTTGCTCCCCGACGGCGACCCGACCTGGCCCGAGCCGCTCGACATCGACATCGAGCGGACGCAGACAGGCACCGCGACGTGGGGTTACACGGCGTTCGAGGCCGGTGGCCGGACCGCCGTCGTCGCCGGCGACCAGTCCCTCGCCGACGCGCGAGGCCTCGCCGAGGCGGGCGGCTGGCCGCTGCTGGCCGAGCCGTCCTCCGGCCACCGCGCCGGACCGAACGCCCTCGCTGTCTATCGGCTCCTGCTCGACCACCTCGGTGCCGACATCGAGCGGGTCGTCGTTGCTGGCCGGCCCACACTCTCGCGAGCGGTGAGCCGTCTGCTGGCCCGCGACGACATCGAGGTCGTGCGCTTGCGCGACGAGCCGCGCACACCCGCCGTGCGGGGCAGGTCCGAAGACGACACGTGGCTTCGCCGCTGGCAGGACACCGACGCTGCAGCCCGCAAAGCGATCGCCGCAGTCGTGTCGGCTGAGCCGCTCACCGGGCTCTCGGTGGCGCAGGTGGTCGCCCGAGCCGTCCCCGCCGACGGACTGCTGGTGGCGGGTTCCTCCAGCCCGGTGCGTGACCTCGACCTCGCGGACCCTTGGGACGAGCCGCCACTGGTGCTCGCCAATCGCGGGGCATCTGGCATCGACGGCACAGTGTCGACGGCGGTCGGCGCCGCCCTCGCGCACGGAGGGCCGTCGTACGGGCTGATGGGCGACTTGACGGTCCTGCACGACAGCACCGGGCTGGTGATCGGCCCGGACGAGCCGCGACCGGACCTGACCATCGTGGTCATCAACGACAACGGTGGTGGGCTCTTCGCCGTGCTGGAGCAGGGTGCACCGGAACATGCCGCGGTGTTCGAGCGACTCTTCGGCACTCCGCACGGGGTGGACTTCACGACGTTGTGCGCGGCGACCGGCACGTCGTACGCACTGATCGACACGGCGTCCGAACTCACCCGGGCGCTGGCACCCAGTGAGGGGTTGCGCGTCCTGGAGGTGCGCACCGACCGCACGTCGACCCGCGACCTGCACGATCGGCTCGCGGCAGCCGTCGCGGCCGCGGTCTGAGGTCTAGCCGACGCCTTCGAGCGCGTCGCGCATCGGCACGAACTTGGTCTGCGCCTC
>JBDUAP010000014.1:0-16183 GCA_040004585.1 Sporichthyaceae bacterium | reverse complement strand
CACACTCCGGCCCCAGGACCGGCTCAACGCTCGGCCGGCAGACATGCCGGCCGACGAGCAGGTGCTTGCGGTCACCCGGGTGGACGGCAAGGTCGTCGTCCAGGAGATCGCCGTCCCGTTCAAGGTCACGAGAAAGACGTCGGCCGAACTGTTCAAGGGCGAGACGCGAATCGTGAAGAAGGGCAAGGTCGGCGCTCGGGTGGTGACCTGGAAACGGACCTACCTCGACGGCAAGCTCAACAGCAGGCGCAGATTGAGCGATCGCGTTGCGGTGCAGTCGGTGACCCAGATCGTGCTGGTCGGCACCAAAGCGCGTCCGAAGAACAACCCCGAGGCCGACGGTCTCAACTGGGCAGCGTTGGCGCGGTGCGAGTCCGGCGGAAACCCCAAGGCCTACAGCTCCGCCGGGCCCTACTACGGCCTCTACCAGTTCTCCGCAAGCACGTGGCACTCCGTCGGCGGCACCGGTGTCCCGACCGATCACGTTGCGTCGGAGCAGACCTACCGAGCGCAGATCCTCTACCGGCGCAGCGGCGCGGGGCAGTGGCCGGTGTGCGGCAAGTATCTCTGATCGCGACCGGCCGCCCTTGACCGACGGGACGGGCCCGCCGGTGCCGGCCGGCGACGCCGCTGTCCTCCTCGGCCCGGCCGAGGTCCGCGATCTCGCGACCCGGCTCGGGCTGCGGCCCACCAAAGCGCTCGGGCAGAACTTCGTCATCGACGCCAATACCGTCCGTCGCATCGTGCGCGCCGCGAAAGTCTCTCCCGACGACGTAGTCCTCGAGGTCGGTCCCGGGCTCGGCTCCCTGACCCTGGGCCTCCTCCCGGCCGCGGGCCGAGTTGTCGCCGTCGAGGTCGACCCGGTCCTAGCCAATGCCTTGCGCGACACCGTCACGGCCCGCGCCGCGTCGTACGTCTCGAAGCTCGATGTCGTGCACGCCGACGCGCTGCGCCTTGACACGCTGCCCACGTCGCCGACCGCCGTCGTGGCGAACCTGCCCTACAACGTCGCGGTCCCGGTGCTGCTTCACCTGCTCGGCCGCTTTCCGACCATCAACCACGGGTTGGTGATGGTGCAGGCCGAGGTCGCCGACCGGCTCGTGGCCCCGCCCGGTTCGAAGGTCTACGGCGTGCCGTCGGTGAAGATCGCGTGGTACGCCGAGGCGCGCCGCGCCGGCGCTGTCGGCCGCACCGTTTTCTGGCCGGCGCCCAACGTCGACTCGGGGCTGGTCGCGCTGCAGTGCCGAGAGTCACCGGTCACGACGGCTTCGCGGCAGGAGGTGTTCACCCTCGTCGATGCGGCGTTCGCCCAGCGCCGCAAGACGCTTCGGGCAGCGCTGTCGGGATGGGCCGGCTCACCGGCCCAGGCCGAGGCCGCGCTGCGCGCCGCTGACATCGACCCGCAGCGGCGCGGCGAGTCGCTCGGGGTTGCCGACTTCGCCCGGCTGGCGGAGCATCGGCCCGCGGCGGACCTATCGTGACCGGCGGACCTATCGTGACCAACATGGCCTCGGTGACGGCACGCGCCCCCGCCAAGATCAACCTGCAGCTAGCAGTCGGTGGCAAGCGTTCTGACGGCTTCCACGAGCTGGCGACCGTCTTCCATGCTGTCACCCTCTACGACGACGTCACGGCATCGGAGGCATCCTCGCTGAAGGTGACTGTCGGCGGCGACCGCGACGTCGGCACCGCAGGAGTGCCCACCGACGGGTCCAACCTGGCTGCGCGCGCGGCCGTGTTGCTGGCTGAGCACACCGGGCTCGAGCCCACCGTGCACTTGCACTTGCACAAGGGCATCCCCACCGCCGGCGGCATGGCCGGCGGCAGCGCCGACGCCGCGGCTGCCCTCGTGGCTTGCGACGCGCTCTGGGGCACCGGTCTGCCACGCGCCGAACTGCACACGCTCGCGACCAAGCTCGGCAGCGACGTGCCGTTCGCGCTGATGGGAGGCACTGCTCTCGGCGTCGGCCGCGGCGAACAGTTGACGCCGGCGCTGGCCCGCGGCCGTTTCGAGTGGGTGCTGGCGCTTGCCGACGAGGGCCTGTCCACATCGGAGGTGTACGCCGAGTGCGACCGTCTCCGCGGCCGACGTGTGTTGCCCGAGCCCCGCATCACGGACGGGCTGATGGCGGCCTTGCGGGCCGGTGACCCGCACGCCCTGGGCAGTTCGCTGCGCAACGACCTGCAGCCCGCCGCGTGCAGCCTGCGGCCGTCGCTGCGGCAGGCGCTCGACCTCGGCGAGGAGCACGGTGCACTTGGCGCGATTGTGTCCGGCAGCGGCCCGACCGTCGCCTTCCTCGCGAGTGGCACCGAGCACGCCCTCGACATCGCGGTCGCTCTTGGCGCCAGCGGCGTGTGCTCGTCGGTCAAGCGGGCCTCCGGTCCAGCCCCCGCGGCGCGCCTGGTCGAGGCGGCCGGCCCGCGGAGGTCGTGAGTGGCCCGCAACCTGGTCAACCTGGAGAACGTCAGCAAGTCCTACGGCACCCGCTCCCTGCTCGCCGGGGTCTCCCTCGGCGTCGCGGACGGTGACCGGATCGGGGTGGTGGGGCGCAACGGCGACGGCAAGTCGACGCTGCTGCGGCTGCTCGCCCGGGCCGAGTCGCCTGACGCCGGTCGCGTCACCCACGCCGGCGGTCTGCGGGTCGGTGTGGTGGCGCAGCACGACGACCTTGCCCACCACGCGACCGTGCGCGAGACGGTCGTCGGTGCCGGCCCGGCACACGAGTGGGCGTCAGAGGCCGGCGTCCGCGAGGTGTTGGCCGGTCTGTTCGGTGAGCGCGGCGCACTCGACGACATGCTCGACCGGCCACTCGGACCCCTCTCCGGCGGTGAACGACGCCGGGTCGCGCTAGCGCGGGCGCTCGTCGGCGAGCACGACGTACTGATCCTCGACGAGCCAACCAACCACCTCGACGTCGAAGCGATCGACTGGCTGGCGAAGCACCTGGCCGCGCGTCGCGAGGCGCTCGTCGTCGTCACCCACGACCGCTGGTTCCTGGATGCGGTCTGCACCGCGACGTGGGAGGTGCAAGGCGCCGATGTGCATGCCTACGAGGGCGGCTACTCGGCGTACGTGCTCGCCCGGGCCGAACGCGAGCGGGTGCAGGCTGCGACCGACTCGCGCCGCGTGCAGCTGGTCCGCAAGGAGTTGGCCTGGCTGCGCCGCGGCCCACCCGCACGCACGTCCAAACCGCGGTTCCGCATCGACGCGGCCAACGCGTTGATCGCGGAGGAGCCTGCGCCACGCGACGGCGTCGCGTTGATGCGCTTCGCCAGCGCGCGCCTCGGCAAGACCGTGTACGACGTGCACGACGCGACGCTGCAGGTGGGCGACCGCACTCTGCTGGACCGGTTGACCTGGCATCTAGGCCCGGGCGACCGGGTGGGGGTCGCTGGGGTGAACGGCTCGGGCAAGACGTCGCTGCTGCGGCTGCTCGTCGGCGAGCTGGAACCTGCTGCCGGGAAGGTCGTGCGCGGAGTCACGGTGCGCGCCGCCTACCTGTCGCAGGACGTCACCGAGCTCGACCCGTCGCTGCGGGTGCTGGAGGCGGTGGAGATGGTGCGCCGCGTCGTGGATCTCGGTGGTGGCCGGCAGATAACCGCGACGCAGATGTGCGAGCGGTTCGGCTTCCTCGGCGATCGGCAGTGGACGCCGGTGGGCGACCTGTCCGGCGGGGAGCGACGGCGACTGCAGCTGTTGCGGTTGCTGATGGACGAGCCCAACGTGCTGCTGCTCGACGAGCCGACCAACGACCTGGACATCGACACGTTGACGGCGCTGGAGGACCTGCTCGATGACTGGCCCGGCTCGCTGGTCGTCGTCTCGCACGACCGCTACTTCCTCGAGCGGGTCTGCGACCGAGTGGTGGCGTTGCTCGGCGAAGGCGGGTTGCGCGATCTGCCCGGCGGGGTCGATGAGTACCTCGGGCTGCGCCGTTCCTTCGTTTCTGCCGACTTGTCAGACTCTCGTGGCCCGGATGGGGGTCGAGAGTCTGACAGATCGGCGGGTGCGGCGAGGGCCGCGCGCAAGGAGCTGGCTCGGCTGGAGCGCCAGCTCGAGAAGCTGCGTGCCCGCGAGCGGCAGGTGTACGACGAGATGGCAGCCGCTGCTAGCGACCACGAGCGGGTGATCGGTCTGGACGCGACGCTGCGCGGGCTGCGCGCCGAGCGGGCGACCATGGAGGACCGCTGGCTCGAGCTGGCCGACCAGACCGACCAGGCCGACTGACCCCACCATCCCAGCCACGATCATGCACTCGTGGTTAACCACCGTTGCATGATCGTGGGCGGAAGGGGATGGCGTCCGCGGCGTGCCCGTCGCTCTGGAGTGGGGACCCATCGGCGCCAAGACACTTGTCGAACGATCCGAGGTCATCGTGGTCGTGGACGTGCTGTCGTTCTGCACATCGGTATCCGTGGCGGTCGACCGGGGCGCACGAGTGTGGCCGCACACCGGCGGCGAGGAGGCGCAGCTGTTGGCGCGACAGATCGACGCAGAGCTGGCTGGGCACCGGTTGTCCCACGACGGACTGACCCTCTCGCCTGCCAGCCTGTTGGGCTCGGACGAGCAGACCAGGCTCGTCCTTCCGTCGCCGAACGGGTCGTCTATCGCTCACGCGGCGGCTGGCCTCGGCGTGCCCGTGGTGGCGGCATGCCTGCGCAATGCAACGGCAGTCGCGCGGTACCTGCGCGACTACGCGGCGATCGGTGTGGTCCCCGCCGGCGAACGCTGGGGAGACGGGTCGCTGCGGCCGTGCTACGAGGACTTGGTCGGTGCGGGCGCCGTCGTCGCCAGCCTGCTCGGGCAGGCCCCTTCGTCGGTTGTCTCGGCGGAGGCAGAGGCATCGGCACTGGCGTTCCGGGCGATCCGACCGCTCGAGGACTGCCCCTCCGGCGAGGAGCTGGTCAACAAGGGCTTCGCCGAGGACGTCCGCATCGCCAGCGCGCGGGATGTCTCAACAGTCGTTCCGGTGCTCGTTGACGGCTGCTTCGTGCGGGCGTGAGCGTCAGGGAACGATCGGTGCCGCTGGCTCATTGCCGACGGCGGTGTCTGCCGCCGTACGCTGCCGTCGGCTCAGCAGCAGGAACGGCACCGCGACGAGTTGGAACACGCTGGCCACGACGAAGGACGTGCCGTAGCTCCAGACGTCGGCGGCCTTGCCGAGCACGGGTTGGATGACCACACCACCGCTGCTGCCCATCAGTGAGTCGAACGAGAGAACGGTGGCTCGCTGCGGCGACGGGATCATGTCGTTGAGGTAGGCCTGCCGGATCGGCAGCTCGGCGGCGAACAGCAAGCCCGACAGCGCCAGCAGGACGAGGGCGAACCAGAAGCTGTCCACCAATCCGAGCAGCGCAAACAAGACAGAGGTCGCCGCCGTACCCAGGATGAGTGCTGTCGTCCGCTTGCGGAACAGCGCGCGGATCTTCGGTGCTGTGTAGCCGCCGGCGATCTGAGCACCAGCCATGATGGCGGCTGCCAATCCCGCGATCGAGTAGGCGTTCGGGTCGCCGTACAACTCAAGCAGGTAGGGCTGCAACGCGTAGAACACGTAGATGCTGACACCCATCGTGAACGGCGCGGCAAGCATGACGAAGCGGACGGGCCTGTTTCCGAGCCCCTGGGTGATGGAGGCGGACAGGATGGTTTTCGCCTCTTGGAGCGGATGCGTCGCGGGACGGGGTGTGAATCCGACGTCTTTCATGACGCGTGACGCCAGGATGAACATTGCCATCAGCACACCGACGCGCATCAGGAACGGCACGCCGAGTGTCGTGACCTGAGCCACCACGCCGCCGATAACGGAGCCGCTAAGCATCGCGATGCCGGTCACCATCTGACCCTTACCGAAGACCGGCTCGAGTGGCCCGTTGTACCCGTTGAAGCGCAAGGCGTCCACGAGCCACGCTTCGACCGCGCCGGAGAAGAACGTGAACCCGAGGCCGATCAGGATGGACACGAGCGCCCAGGCCCAGAACGGCGCCTTGAGCTGCCACATGAAGTAGTAGAGGAGCGTCGAGCCCGCCAGCGTGAGGGTCCCGAGGAGGTACGACGCACGCCGCCCCACGGTGTCGGCGATGACACCCGTCGGCACCTCGAACAGAACCATGCCGGCGGTGAAGAACGCGTTGGCCGCGAACGCCTCGAAGTTGCTCAGCCCGGCGTCGAGCAGGAATAGCGTGTTGATGCCCCAGATGAACGAAGCCGCGAGGGTGTTGCCGAGCATCAACGTCAGGTAGATGCGCTGGACCGCGCGGGCGTTCTCGTTCATGGGCGAACCACCATTGCATGATCGTGGCGGGAGGACACGTGGTCAGTCGCTGACAGAGTCTTCGGACTCGAACGGGATGACGAGCTGTCGGAGTAACACCGAGAGGGCGTCCTGTTGTTTCGCGCTCAGCCCGGCGAGCAGCTCGCGCTCGCGGTCGAGCAGGTCCGCCAGGGCCGCGTCACCTCGATGCTTGCCCTGGGCCGTGAGTCGTACGTGCACCCCGCGGCGGTCGTTCGGGTCGGGCCGGCGCTGCACCAGGCCGCGTGCCTCCAGCCGGTCGATCCTGTTGGTCATCGTCCCCGAGGTGACCAGCGTCTGGGAAAGCAGCTGGCCCGGGGAGAGCACGTAGGGATCCCCGGCCCGACGCAGCGCGGCGAGCACGTCGAACTCGCCGACCTCGAGGTCGTGCTGGGCGAAGGCGGTGCGGCGGGCTCGGTCGAGGTGGCGGGCCAGCCGGGTCAGGCGGCTGAGGACCTCGAACGGGCCTACGTCGAGGTCCGGTCGTTCCAGCCGCCATGCGGCGACCAGGCGGTCGACCTCGTCCTGCACGCTGGGCTCCTGCCTCCTCGACCGCTAGAGATTATCGGCGCGGAGTCTCTTGACATCAAGAGATAGGGGATGGCAGATTATCTCGACGTCAAGATAGTGTGAGCGAGGCGGTGACCAGGTGAAGTGGGATCCCACGCAATACCTCCGGTTCGCTGACGAGCGCGGCCGGCCGTTCCAGGACCTGCTGGCCCGAGTGGGCAGCACAAGCCCGTCGTACGTCGTGGACCTCGGGTGTGGCCCGGGAAACCTCACAGCAGGGCTGGCGGACCGGTGGCCGGGCGCCGACATCGAAGGTGTGGACAGCTCGGCGGAGATGATCGGGCGAGCGCAGCAGGACCATGCCCGCGACCGGGTGCGCTTCTCGGTGGGAGACCTGTGCGAGTGGGAGCCGCCGCGGCCGGTGGACGTGCTCACCAGCAACGCGACCCTGCAGTGGGTGTCGGGGCACCTGGATCTTCTCGGGCGACTTGTCGGGTTCGTCGCCCCCGGCGGTTGGTTCGCGTTCCAGGTGCCGGGCAACTTCGACGAGCCGACCCACACCGAGCTGGCCGCGGTGCGCACGTCGCCGCGGTGGCGTCCGGTGCTGGACGACCTCGATCTCGTGCAGCCGGCCTCGGAGGAGCCGGTGACCTATGTGCGACGGCTTATTGAGCTGGGGTACGACGTGGACGCCTGGCACACGACGTACCTGCAGGTGCTCCCGGGCCCCGACGCCGTGGTCGAGTGGATGAAGGGCACTGGGCTGCGGCCCGTGCTGTCTGCCCTGGATGACGCGCAGCAGAAGGAGTTCGTGGCGGAGTACGCCGAGCGGTTGCGGGCCGCCTATCCGCAGGAGGGCTTCGGAACGGTTCTGCCCTACCGGCGCATCTTCGTCGTCGCCCGCAGCCCCGACTAGGAGTTGGCTACTCGGGGCGCGGGCTGATCGTGGGTGAGCCCTCGAGTCCAGAGAGCCCGTTGTAGGCGAGGTTGACGAGGTGTGCCGCGACGACCGCCTTCTCGGGCTTGCGCGCGTCGAGCCACCACTGGCCGGTCAAGGCGACCATGCCGACGAGCATCTGGGCGTACATGGGTGCGTTCTTTGGGTCGAAGCCGCGCGACTTGAACTGGTTGACCATGATGTGCTCGACCTGGCTGGCGACGTCGCTGATGAGGCTGGCGAAGGATCCGGTCGACTGGGCCACGGGCGAGTCGCGCACCAGGATGCGGAACCCGTCGCTGGACGACTCGACGTAGTCGAGCAGCGCGAAGGCAGCCCGCTCGAGGAGCTGGCGTGGGCTGCCGGTGCTCGTCAGGGCGCCGGTGACGGCGGCAAGCAACTTGCTCATCTCGCGGTCGACGACGACGGCGTAGAGGCCTTCCTTGCCGCCGAAGTGCTCGTAGACCACCGGCTTGGACACGCCTGCGTTGAGCGCGATCTCCTCGACGGACGTGGCATCGAAGCCGCGCTGTGCGAACAGCGAGCGTCCGATGTCGAGCAGCTGCTCGCGGCGGTCCTTCCCGGCCATCCTGGCTCGGACGTCACGCTTGGCCGTCCTGGATGCGGGGACGTTCGCTGGGAGGCTCACCCGGCCATCATGCCGGGCCGGCGACATCAGGCTGCTCGGCGAGCATCTAGGCGATCCTGGCGCGGCCAGCGTACGTCGTACGCCCATCCGCATGTCTCGAACAGCTGGATCACGCGCGCACCGGAGTCGATCTGGCCCTTCAGCACACCGGTGCGGGCGCAAGTCGGGTCGGCGTGGTGCAAGTTGTGCCAGGACTCGCCCATCGACAGTGCCGCAAGCCACCACACGTTGCCGGCTCGGTCGCGGCTGTCGAACGGCCGCTCCCCCATCGCGTGGCAGATGGAGTTGATCGACCAGGTGACGTGGTGCAGCAAGCCGACGCGGACCAGGCTGCCCCAGAAGAACGCGGTTGCGGCGCCCTGCCACGACCAGGTGAGCAGTCCGCCGGCCAGCGGTGGGATCACGAGCGAAGCTGCGGCGAGCAGCGGGAAGGCCCGGCTGACGCGGACGATGTCCTTGTCCTTGAGCAGGTCGGGGGCGTACTGGCGCTGAGAGGTCTGCTCCACGTCGAAGAGCCACCCCATGTGGGCGAACCAGAGGCCCTTCATCAAGGCAGGCAGTGTCTCGCCGTAGCGCCACGGCGAATGCGGGTCGCCCTCTTTGTCGGAGAACTTGTGATGCTTGCGGTGGTCAGCGACCCACCGGATGACCGGACCCTCGATGGCCATGCTTCCGGCGATGGCAAGGCCGATGCGCAGCGGTCGCTTGGCCTTGAACGAGCCGTGCGTGAAGTAGCGGTGGAAGCCGACGGTAATGCCGTGGCCCGTGACGGCGTACATCACGAACGAGATGAGGACGTCGCTCCAGCCGATCCAGCCGCCGAGGACCGCGACCGGGATCGCCGCGAGGATGGCCGCGAACGGGATGGCAATGAAGATGACGAGCATCACCTGCTCGACGTTCGTCTTGCGCTCGTCGCCGAGGGTGCCCGTCGGGAGGTCGAGGACGCTGGCGTCGGTGCTGGTCAGGGGAGTCATGGCGAACCTCGCGCTCTCGTGTCCTGCACTGTTTGGGGACACGTCCTTACGCCACCGTAACCTACGGATGCGTAACCTGGACAATCCTCACTCCTCGGGGGTTCTCCACCGGCTCGACGCAAGACGCCCGAAAACGTCGGTGCCCCGCTGTTGGCTTGCTGCATGCGACGGCGCGATGACTTGCGACAGGCAGCGATCGGGCTTCGCCAGTCCCTCACCAGCGCAGGCTGCCGCTGAGCGACGACGCGCGGCGGGCCGGCGCGGACTGCTATTTCGCTATGCGCCGGCGAGCCAGGCGCCGCCGAGGGAACGAAGTCGAAACCGTGGCGGCCGTCGCTTCCATGAACAGCGACGCCGCGATGGTGCAGCCGTTTCTCGGTGGCTCGAGCTGAACGATGTCGAGCCGAGCAGGATCCGGCATCAGGTCCACATTCACGAGTCCGCCGACGTCGCGAAGGCGCAGGCGTTCTGGGCGGCCGTGGTGAGCCAGCCGGTGGACCGACTGGAGCCGCCAACGCTCAAGCGGCACACACCCGCTACCAACCGCAAGAACGTCGGGGACAACTACCACGGCTGGCCGAGCATCGGGGTTCGGGCGCCGAGCGGTCTGTACCGCCGCGCGGAGGGCATCTGGTGGCCTGTTGCTGCGTCGGCCACGAGCACACCGCTGAATCGGTGGCCCTCTCGGTACAGTGAGGCACGGCGTTGTTGTCCGCTGCGCAATCCCGGGTCGTCTAATGGCAGGACCCCAGCCTTTGACGCTGGTTATCGAGGTTCGACCCCTCGCCCGGGAGCCGACCTGGGTTCGACGCCTTGCCGGGTCCTGCGGCAGCGGCGCGGCGGCTATCCTCGGACCTATAGGTCTGCCCGCTGACGTCCCGCCGAGGAGAGCTCCCGCGTGAGCCCCGCCCGCCCGGCCGCCGTGGTGGTCCTCGCCGCGGGCGAGGGCACCAGGATGAAGTCGGCGATCCCCAAGGTGCTGCATGTCCTCGGCGGACGAAGCCTGGTCGGCCACGCGGTCAAGGCGGCGGAGGCCCTGGACCCCGAACATCTGGTCGTGGTCGTCGGCCACGGCCGTGATCAGGTGGTCGCCCATCTGGGCGAGGTCGCTCCCAAGGCCCGTACGGCGGTGCAGGACGAGCAGCGCGGCACCGGGCACGCCGTCCAGTGCGCGCTCGCCGAGCTGCCCGACCTGACGGGCACCGTCGTGGTGACCTACGGCGATGTCCCTCTGCTCACCGCCGAAACGTTGCGTGCCCTCGTCGGCGACCACACCGAGCAGGGAAACGCCGTGACCATCCTCACCGCCGAGCTTTCCGACCCGACCGGCTATGGACGCGTCGTACGGGGGAGCGACGGGTCCGTCAATGGGGTCGTCGAGGAGAAGGACGCAACGGCGGACCAGCGGGCGATCCACGAGACCAACTCCGGCATCTACGCGTTCGATGTGGCTGCCCTGCGCGACGGCCTGGCGCGACTGACGACGGACAATGCTCAGGGCGAGCTCTACCTCACCGACGTCGTCGGGATCGCCCGATCGGACGGCAAGCGGGTCGGCGCCCTCCCCCTCGACGACTCGGTCCAGACCGAGGGCGTGAACGACCGCGTGCAGCTGGCCGCGCTGACCCGCGAGCTCAACCGCCGCACCGTCGAGGGCTGGATGCGCTCGGGTGTCACCATGACCGACCCGGCCACCACCTGGATCGACGTCGACGTGAGGATCGAGCCGGATGTCGTCATCGAGCCAAACGTGCTGCTCCGTGGCACCACCGATGTTCGCCGGGACGCCACGATCGGTCCCAACTCCCTATTGGTCGACACCGTGGTCGGGGCCGGTGCCAGCGTCAGCAACACCACGTCGTACGGCGCGGACATCGGGCCCGAGGCGACCGTCGGCCCCTACACGTTCCTGCGGCCGGGCACCCGGCTCGGTCGCGGCGCGAAGGCAGGCGGCTTCGTCGAGATGAAGGCGGCCGTGGTCGGAGAAGGCGCGAAGGTGCCGCACCTGTCCTACGTCGGTGATGCGACGATCGGCGAGGGATCCAACATCGGCGCCGGCACGATCTTCGCCAACTACGACGGCGTCGAGAAGCACCACACCGAGGTCGGCGCGCACTCCTTCGTGGGCAGCGACTCTGTCCTGGTGGCCCCGGTCGAGATCGCGGACGGCTCCTATGTCGCGGCGGGATCGACGATCACCAACAGGGTCTCGGCGGGCGAGCTCGCGGTCGCTCGGGGCAAACAGCGCAACATCGGCGGTTGGGTCGCCCGGCGCAGGGCCGGCACCCGTACGGCGGAGGCAGCCGAGCGGGCGGCTGCCGAAGACAACAAGGACGACGAGAGGTCAGACCGATGAGCTTCATCAAGGCGACCGGCGAGAAGAAGTTGATGCTCTTCGCTGGTCGAGCCCACCCTGACCTCGCCGATGCAGTCGCCAAGGAGCTCGGCATCGAGTTGACTCCCCAAGCGGCGTATGACTTCGCCAACGGCGAGATCTTCGTCCGCTACCAGGAGTCGGTGCGGGGTTGCGACGCGTTCGTGCTGCAGAGCCATGCCGCACCGCTAAATAAGTGGATCATGGAGCAGTTCATCATGGTCGACGCTCTGAAGCGGGCCTCCGCCAAGCGCATCACGGTCGTCACGCCGTTCTACGGATACGCCCGCCAGGACAAGAAGCACCGCGGCCGCGAGCCGATCTCCGCCCGCCTGGTCGCCGACCTCTTCAAGACTGCCGGCGCCAATCGACTGATGGCCGTCGACCTGCACACGGCCCAGATCCAGGGTTTCTTCGACGGCCCCGTCGACCACCTGTTCGCCCTGCCGCTGCTCGCGGGCTACGTCGGCCGTCGCGTCGACCGGTCCAAGGTGACGATCGTGTCCCCGGACGCCGGCCGGGTCCGGGTCGCCGAGCGCTGGTCGGACACCCTCGGTGGCACCCCGCTGGCGTTCATTCACAAGACGCGAGATCCGCTGATCCCCAACGAGGCCACCGCCAACAAGGTCGTCGGTGACGTCGAGGGCCGCACCTGCATCCTGGTCGACGACATGATCGACACCGGGGGCACGATCGCCAAAGCCTCCGAGGCCCTGTTCGGGGCCGATGCCGCGGATGTCGTGGTCGCCGCCACCCACGCCGTCCTGTCCGGCCCCGCGGTGGACCGGCTCAAGAACTCCCGGGTCAGCGAGGTCATCGTCACCGACACGCTGCCCATCGGCGAGGACCAGATGTTCGACAAGCTGACCGTGTTGTCCATAGCCCCACTGCTGGCACGCGCCATCCGCGAGGTCTTCGACGACGGCTCGGTGACCAGTTTGTTCGACGGCCACGGCTGAGCCTGCGCCACTCGGTTTGGGCCCCGCCGCGAGCACGGCTTAGACTGCGCGGGTTGCCCGGCGAGGGAAGCCGTTCCGGCTCCGTGATCGACGCGGTGGTTGAGGCTCTCGCTCGCCGGCATCCCGATCACCGCGCATAACAGGTATGCAGATCGGCATCCGAACGCACCGCACCGAGGAGTCCAGCACCGTGGCCGAGGTCCGTATCGCCGCAGAATCGCGCACCGAGTTCGGCAAGGGCGCCGCCCGCCGGGTGCGTCGGGCCAACAAGGTCCCCGCCGTCCTCTACGGCCACGGCGCCGAGGTGCGGCACATCTCACTGCCGGGCCACGAGCTGATGCTGGCGCTGAAGGTGCAGAACGCGCTGCTCACCATCGAGCTCGACGGTTCGAGCGAGCTGGCCCTGCCCAAAGCCGTCCAGCGCGATCCCATCAAGGGCTTCCTCGAGCACGTCGACCTCGTCGTGGTCCGCCGCGGCGAGAAGGTCACGGTCGAGGTGGCGGTGCACGTCGTCGGCCAGGCCGCCCCCGACACCCTCATCTCCCTCGACCACCCGACGCTGTCCGTCGAGGCCGAGGCCACCAACATCCCCACCGGCTTCGAGGTCTCCGTCGAGGGACTCAAGCCCGGGTCCCAGATCCACGCCAGCGACGTCCAGCTCCCCTCCGGCGCGACCCTGGTCACCGACCCGGAGGCACTCGTCGTCAACATCACGGCGGCGCCGACGGCCGAGCAGCTCGAGGCCGAGCTGGCTGAGGCCGAGGCCGAGGTCGGGATCGTGCACGAGCCCACCGAGGAGGAGCAGGCCGCCGAGGCGGCTGCTGCCGCCGAGGCCGCGGCTGCCGAGGGCGGCGACGGCGAGACGTCCGCACCCGCGGATGGCGCCGAGGGCGACCAGGGCGAGAGCTGAGCCTGCTCCGGGCGCTGCGGCGGACCGGGCGTGGCAACGTGACGTCCGACGACGCGGACCCGCGCGACCTGTGGCTCGTGATCGGGCTGGGCAACCCTGGACCGGAGTACTCCGGCAACCGCCACAACATCGGTTTCGACGTCGTCGAGGCATTGGCGTCGCGGGTCGGCGGTCGCTTCAAGTCGCACAAGGCACGGGCGGATGTCATCGAGGGGCGCCTTGCCGGCCAGCGGGTGGTGCTCGCCAAGCCGCGTTCCTACATGAACGAGTCCGGCGGACCGGTGTCCTCGCTGCGCGACTTCTTCAAGGTCCCGCTTGACCGCCTGGTGGTCGTCCATGACGAGCTCGACCTGCCGTACGCCGGGTTGCGGCTGAAGCTCGGCGGTGGTGACAACGGGCACAACGGCCTGAAGTCGTTGCGGCGGTCACTCGGATCTGGTGAGTTCAACCGGGTCCGCTTCGGCATCGGCCGCCCGCCGGGGCGGATGGATGCAGCCGCCTTCGTGCTGCGCAACTTCAGCGCGGTCGAGCGAAAGGAGCTCGACGTCTTCGTCGAGCGTGCGGCGGACGCGATAGAGGCGCTTGTGGTTGACGGCATGGACAAGGCTCAGAACATTTTCAACACCTGAGTCTTAACCGGTGTTACGCAGCCCCGCCGCTATCCCATTGACGGTGAGCAGGAGAGCCTGGCGCAGGTCGGGCGAGGCCTCCATCGTACCCGCCTCTGCACGCGCCCGCCGCAGCAGCATGACCTGCAAGTAGCTGATCGGCTCGAGGTAGGCGTCGCGCACCTGCAACGTACGCGCCAGGAGCGGGTTGTCCTCGAGCAGCGCCGAGGACCCGGTTGCCCGCAACACTTCCTCGAGCGTCCGCTCGTGCTCCTCTGTGATGACCTCGAAGACGTGCTGCAGGTCGGGATCGACCAACGAGCCCACGTAATGCCCTGCGATGCGCAGGTCGGTCTTGCTCAACGTCATCGACACGTTGGACAGGAACGTCTGGAAGAAGTTCCACCCGGCGAACATCTCGTCGACGGTGTCACCATGGCCCGCCTCACGGACCGCCTGCAGCCCGGAGCCCACGCCGAACCAACCGGGCACGATCTGCCGCGACTGCGTCCACCCGAACACCCACGGGATCGCGCGCAGCCCCTCGAGACCGCGTCCGCTGTCCGGCCTTCGCGACGGGCGCGAGCCCATGTTCAGGTCGGTGAGCAGGTCTGCCGGGGTGGACTGCAGGAAGTACGCCGGCAGGTCGGCGTCCGTCACCAGCGCGCGGTACGACTCCTGCGCCGCGGTGGAGAAGACGTCCATCACGTCGTCCCACCGCTGCAGCGACTCGTCGCTCACGCGCGGCGCGCGATGCAGCACCGTGGCTTCCAACGTGGCGGCCAGGGTGAGTTCGAGGTTCTCCCGGGCCAGCGCAGGCAGCGAGTACTTGTCGGAAATGACCTCGCCCTGCTCGGTCATCTTGATCTCACCGTCGAGCGTGCCCGGCGGCTGCGCGAGGATCGCCTCGTGCGTCGGCCCGCCGCCGCGCCCGACCGTCCCGCCGCGCCCGTGGAACAAGCGCAGTCGTACGCCGTGCTGGCTGGCCACGTCTCGCAGGTTGCGTTGCGACCGGTGGATCTCCCACTGGGATGTCGTGATGCCGGCCTCCTTGTTGGAGTCGGAATAGCCGAGCATCACCTCTTGCACGTCGCCGCGAAGCGAAACGAGATGCCGGTACGACGGGTCGCTGAGCAGTGCGTCGAGCAGACCGCCGGCGTTGCGCAGCTCGTCGATCGTCTCGAGCAGCGGGACGAAACCTATTCGCGCGACATCGCGGTGCAGGTCCACTAGTCCCGCCTCACGGGCGAGGAGCACGGCCGCAAGGACGTCGTCGGCGCCACGAGTCATCGAGATGATGTAGCTCTCGCAGACCTCGGGGCCGAGGCGGTCCAGCGCCCGGCGAATCGTTGTGAAGACGTCCAGGGTCTTGGTGCCCTGTTCGTCGAGCTCGGCCGGTGCTGGTGCGAGCGGGCGGCGCCCGGCCAGCTCCTCACGCAGCAGCGCCAGCCGATTGTCCCGAGGGAGATCGGAATAGCGCCAGGACTGCTCGCCCAACCGGTCGAACAGCTGCGCCAACGCATGGTGGTGCTCGTCTGCGTGCTCGCGGACGTCGAGCACCGCCAGATGCAGCCCGAACGCGGCCACCGTGCGGATGATCCGGTCCATCCGGCCGCGCGCCGCGAGCTCTCCTCGGTTTTCGAAGAGGGAGTCACGCATCAGCTGCAGGTCGGCGAGCAGACCCGCCGTACCGAGGTAGTCGTGTCCTGGCTTGTGGGCGCGACTGGTGGCGATGCGCACGCGGGTGTTCTCCAGCCGCTGCTGGATGCACCGACCCTTGAGACGGTAGGGCTCGCCGGCGTTGATGCGGCGTACTCGTTCATCGACCTCGGGCAGGGCCTCGAGGTCTGCGGCGATGCTCTCCATCAGGGCGTCGCTGGCGCCGACCAGCTTCGCCGAGGGAGACAGGTCCTGCATGAGGTCGTCGAGAAGGCGGGTGATGTCGCGGATAGCGTGCCCATGCTGCAGG
>JBDUAP010000231.1:0-4784 GCA_040004585.1 Sporichthyaceae bacterium | reverse complement strand
TGAGCGCCGCGGACCGTCGGATCGCGGATGCGGAGCTGGCGCCGCGCGCGGGAAGTCTGGGAGACCGGGAGACCGAGGCCGCGGCTCGCTCGGTGGCCTACCGGCTGGACCCGCACGCGTTCACCGCCCGCTCCCAGGGGGCCGCGCGGGACCGGCGGGTCACGCTGCGCCCGGCACCGGACACGATGAGCAGGCTGGCCGGGTTCCTGCCGGTCGGCCAAGGCGTCGCCGCCTACGCCGCCCTCACGCGGCACGCCGACGGGCTGCGGGCGAGCGGCGACGCGCGCAGCCGCGGTCAGATCATGGCCGACACCCTGGTCGAACGCCTCACCGGGCAGGCCACCGCGGCCGCCGTCCCGGTCGAGGTCGAGCTGGTCATGACTGACAGCACGCTTGTCGCGGGCGCCGACGAGCCGGCCCACATCCTCGGGCTGGGTCCGGTCCCCGCACCGGTCGCCCGCGACCTGCTCCGCGACACCGACGCCGACGTGTGGCTGCGCCGGCTGTTCGCCCGCCCCGGCGACGGCGCCCTGGCCGCGATGGAGTCCCGGCGACGCCTGTTCCCCGACGCGCTACGCCGGCTGATCCTCCTGCGCGACCAGACCTGCCGCACCCCCTGGTGCGGAGCACCGATCCGCCACAGCGATCACGTCACCGCCGCCCGGGACGGCGGAGTGACCAGCGCCGCCAACGGGCAAGGCCTCTGCGAGGCCTGCAACCACACCAAACAGGCCCCCGGCTGGCGCGCCGACCCGGGCCCCGGCGGCGCCGGCCGAGCCGTGCACGTCACCACACCCACCGGGCACACCTACGTCAGCCGGCCCCCAGCCGCACCAGGCCAACGGCCGCGCGCACGACCACCCACGGCGACCACCCACCACACCAGCCCGCTCGAAGAAGGTCTGCGCCGCCTGCTCGACGTTGCCTGAACTCCCACTCGACCTGGCCGGAGATCACAGCTAAGTGCGAGGCTGGCGACCGACTCAGGTCCCGAACAGCAGCGACAGCCCGCCCACGGTGTAGGCGACCATCAGCACGAGCAGCGGGATCTGCCCGACAACCGCGCGCCCGGCCGGTAGCAGGCGAACGGCGCGGTCGTGCGCGAGCACAACGCCGAGCACGTGTCCGAGGATCACCGCGCTCACCTGGATGACGGCCACCAGCGTGGTGTCCGCGAGCGTGGGGTCGATGCCTCGGTCAGCAGTGCCGAGCCAGTCAGCGCCAGTGCCGAGTGGGTCGGATAGCCGGATCACCGTCTCCTGCCCGACCAGCACGAGCAGCGACCAGTAGTGCGCGACGACGTAGCCCATCACGATCGGGATGATCGTGTGGGCGTACTCCCGCGCGAGCACCACCGCCGGGATGCCCGAACCCCGTCCGCTCAGCGCCGACGCCACAAAGAACGCCCCGGTGACCAGGACCACAATGCCGACCAGCCCGAGCGTCTCCGCCCATCGTGTCGGCAGTGCGCCCTCCTGCACCTTGCTGATCCACCAGGGCGCGTTGGACAGGGAGTCGTACGCCGTGGATCCGAGCAGGACGCCGACAACAGCGAACAGCCCGGGCGCTCTCGGCGTCCCGGCCACACCGGCGAGCGGGTTGCGCAGCACGAGCCGGCCATCCCCTCGGCGCCCGAGCGGGGAGAGCCGACCGGCCAACGACGAGAACACTTCGAAGCCGTCACCCTTGTCGAACCAGCGCGACCCGTAGAACGTCACGGCCAACAGGTTGACTGCGAAGTAGGCCGCGAAGAAAGTCCGCAGCACGGCCAACGACGTGTTCGACGGCGCGATCAGCTCCATCCAGACGAACGCCAGCAGGGCCGCGGCCGCCGGCCAGTAGCCCACGGACTCCGGCAGCCGTCCCAGCCCGTCTTGCGGCCGGGTCCCCAGGTCCCGGAAGAGCAGCTCGTGCACCGTGCGGATGGGGTTCAGCAATCGCCAAACCGGCCCGAGCAGCAGTGACAACACGGGCACGCCGATCCAGAACAGCACGTATACCGAACCGGCGGTGGGGTTCAGCGCATCGTCCTTGCCGAACACGGCGGCCATCACGACGTACGCCGTCGCGAGCATCCCGATCGCGCGCAGCAAGGCTCGGGTGATGCGCGAGTCCACCGCCCTCGCTACTGCGCTCGGCAACGGCCGGCCCGCTCGCGCTGGGTCGAGTCGCGGCTCCCGCCAGAGGAACGCGAGCGCAAGGAAGGACACGAGAAGCGCGATCGCCGCGCCGGTCAGTGCGTACGAGAACGGAATTGGCAGGTCTTCCCGGCTGCCCACCCCGTGAGCGAGAAGCGTCTCGCCGGTCACCGCACCTCGAGCTGGAGCAGCTGCAGGCCGCTCTGCTCGCCCTCGACCTCGAAGACCCCGGTCTGGTCGGCGGTGAAGTCCAGCGTCGCCTGCTGGCCGGCGGAGACATCCTTGAGGATGTCGAAGCCGTGAACGTGCACCTCGTCGGCCTTGTCACTGGTCACGAGCAGCCGCACCTGGGTGCCCTCCGCAACCTTGACCCGGTGTGTGGCGGGCACAACCTTGCCGTTGGTGAGGGCCACCACGATCTCGGTGCCCGCGAAGGCGCTCTCGCTCGGTGTGGTTGTGGCAGTCGACGAGGGAGTATTGGCTGCTCCGTCCCCCCCGCAGCCTGCAAGCAACAGGATCGCTGCAAGGGTAAGAGCGAGAGCAATGCGGCGAATCAAGACCTCGAGGTCCTCTCCTGTGGGGTTCTGCGCGACTCTAACGAGACAGTCGGCCGGGTCGTGCCACGATGGGCCGTTGACCGATGGATGGAGGGAGTACGCGCCGTGGCCGACCGGCTCAGCCCCCTGGACGCGAGCTTCCTGTACGTCGAGGAGCCGACGACGCCGATGCATGTCGGGACTGTCGCGGTCTTCGAGGAACCCAAGGACGGCTTCGACTACGACCGGCTCGTCGACCTGATCAGCGAGCGCATCGCCTTCGTGCCGCGCTACCGCCAGCGCGTGCGCGACGTGCCGGGCCATCTCGCCAACCCGGTGTGGGTGGACGACGAGAACTTCGACATCGGCTACCACGCCCGGCGCTCGGCACTGCCGCGTCCGGGCAATGACGAGCAGCTGTTCGAACTCGTGGCCCGGGTGCAGGGTCGCGTTCTGGACCGCAACCGGCCGCTGTGGGAGATGTACATCGTCGAGGGGCTCTCGGAGAAGCGGTTCGCAATCATCACCAAGACCCACCACGCGATGGTCGACGGCATCGACGCATTGGACATCGGCCAGGTCATCCTCGACACCAGCCCGGCGCCGGCGCGCCCGAAGTCCCGCAAGCGTGCCGTGCTTGATGCGTGGCGGCCCGAGCCCGAGCCGTCGTGGGTCGAGCTGATCGCCGGCGCGGTCACCGACACGGTGCGCCGGCCGACTGCGGCCGTCGACACGTTGCGCGGGGGCTTGTCGGAAGTCCGCTCGACGGCCGGTCGGCTGGTCGGCGCAGCAGGCGGACTGTTCGCCATTGGGCTCACTGCTGCCAGGCCCGCACCGGGCACGCCGCTCAACGTGGTGATCAGCGGGCAGCGCCGGTTTGCGTCCGTCGCCACTGACCTCGACGACTACCGCCGGATCCGCAAGGCCCACGGCGGCACGGTCAACGACGTGGTGCTCGCGGCCATCGCCGGCGCCCTGCGCGCCTGGCTGCTGACCCGGGCCGAGTCGGTCAGCACCGCGACGATTGTGCGCGCGATGGTGCCGGTCAGCGTGCAGGACGACGGCGAGAACGGCCCGGTCGTCAACCGCGTCTCGTCCTACCTGGTCGACCTGCCGGTCGGTGAACCCAGCCCGGTGATGCGCCTGCACCAGGTGTCCTACCGGATGAAGGCTCACAAGGAGACCGGTCAGGCTGTCGGAGCCGAGTCCTTGGTGGGCCTTGCCGGCTTCGCGCCCCCGACGCTGCACGCCTTGGGCGCTCGTGCGGCGTCGAGCATGTCCAAGCGCTGGTTCAACCTTGTCGTCACCAATGTGCCCGGCCCGCAGCAGCCGCTCTATGTCGGCGGCTCGCGGATGCTGGCCTCCTATCCCGTCGTACCCCTTGCCAAGACGCAGGCCCTTAGCATTGGCCTGACGTCCTACGACGGGCAGGTCTTCTACGGGCTCAACGCCGACCGCGACGCGATGCCCGACATCGATGTTCTGGCGCAATGCATCGTCGATGCGGTCGCCGAGCTGCTGGAGTCGGTGCGATGACCGAGGTACGACGTGGGCTGGTGCTCGGGGCGGGAGGTGTCCTCGGCGCTGCCTGGTCGATCGGTGCCCTGAATGCGCTCGTCGAGGTCGAGGGGATCGAGCCGCACGAGGCCGACATCATCGTCGGGACGTCGGCGGGCTCGGTGCTGGCCGCGCTGCTGGGCGCGGGGGTGACCGCGCCGGAGCTGCGTGACCACCAGCGCGGGCTGCCGCTTCCGCTCGAGGCGGGGCGGGACTGGAACTACGACCGCTCGACCGGTGGCTCGATGCCGACCCGCCCGCGGTTGGGCATCGGCTCGCCGGCCCTGCTGCGCCGCACCGCGATGCGACCTCGGCGGGTGCCACCGCTCGCCGTACTCGCTGCGCTCACCCCGCCCGGACAGGGCAACCTGACCGAGATCGGCCGGATCGTGGGCTCGGTTGCGGCGGAGAGCGGGTGGGTGCAGCGCGACGGCGTGTGGGTCGTGGCGATGGACTATGACAGCGGCCGCCGGGTCGCGTTCGGTCGGGATGGCTCGCCGCCGGCGGCCCTGGACGAGGCGGTGATGGCCTCGTGCGCGATCCCGGGGTGGTA
>JBDUAP010000230.1:0-4785 GCA_040004585.1 Sporichthyaceae bacterium | reverse complement strand
GTTTTGACCAGTTCCCGAGGCGGACGGTAGTCTGCGAGGTCGTTGTGCCCACCCGTCGGGTGCGGGCACGAGCATCCACCGCATCCGCGGCACCGACCGACAACGAGAAGGCCTCAGCGTGCGTACGTACAGCCCCAAGCCCGGCGACGTCCAGCGTCAGTGGCACGTCATCGACGCGACCGACGTCGTCCTCGGCCGGCTCGCCACCCAGACGGCGACCCTGCTGCGGGGCAAGCACAAGCCGATCTACGCCCCCCACGTCGACACCGGTGACTTCGTCATCGTCGTCAACGCCGAGAAGATCGCGCTGACCGGCAACAAGCGTGAGTCCAAGCTCGCCTACCGCCACTCCGGCTACCCGGGCGGCCTGTCCTCGATGCCGTACCGCGTGCTGCTCGAGAAGCACCCGGAGCGGGCGATCGAGAAGGCCGTCAAGGGGATGCTCCCGCACAACACCCTCGGCCGGGCGATGATGAGCAAGCTCAAGGTCTACGCCGGCCCGGAGCACCCGCACCAGGCGCAGTCGCCGATCCCGTTCGAGATCACCCAGGTCGCGCAGTAACCGCGCCGGACCTTTCCGAGACATCGACAGAGAAGAAGCTGAGAGACACCGTGTCCGAGACCGCCACCACCGACGAGGTCACCGAGTCGGCGCCCGAGAGCTTCACGACGGAGTCGTCGACGGAGTCGTTCACCACCGCGACCCCGCGTGAGATCATCACCGCCCCCGCCGCAGCCACCGGCCGTCGCAAGCAGGCCATCGCACGGGTGCGACTGGTGCCGGGCAGCGGCCGCTGGGTCGTCAACGGCAAGGCGCTCGACGTCTACTTCCCGAACAAGGTGCACCAGCAGCTGGTCAACGACCCGTTCGTGACCCTGGGTGCCCAGGAGCGCTTCGACGTCGTCGCTCGTATCCACGGCGGCGGCAGCTCGGGCCAGGCCGGCGCCCTGCGCCTGGCCATCGCCCGCGCCCTCAACGAGATCGACGAGGAGGGGAACCGCCCGTTGCTCAAGAAGGCCGGTTTCCTCACCCGTGACCCGCGGGTCAAGGAGCGCAAGAAGTACGGACTGAAGAAGGCCCGCAAGGCGCCGCAGTACAGCAAGCGCTGACCCCGGTCTGACCGGTGGGACGCATCTTCGGCACCGACGGCGTCCGTGGGGTCGCCAACCGCGACCTCACAGCGGAGCTCGCGCTGGATCTGTCTGTCGCTGCTGCGCACGTGCTCGGTGACGGCGGGGCCTTCGCCGGGCACCGACCGAGCGCTGTCGTCGGCCGTGACCCGCGGGCATCCGGCGAGTTCATCTCCGCCGCGGTGATGGCCGGTCTCGCCAGCGCCGGTGTGGACGTCATCGACGCGAGTGTCCTGCCCACTCCCGGTGTCGCCTTCCTCACCGAGGTCCTCAACGTCGACCTCGGAGTGATGATCTCCGCTAGCCACAACCCGATGCCCGACAACGGCATCAAGTTCTTCGCGCGCGGTGGCCACAAGCTCGCTGACGACGTCGAGGACGCGATCGAGCAGCGCATGCGAGAGGCGTGGGAGCGGCCCACCGGCGCTGCAGTCGGTCGGATCCGACGCGAATCGGCGCCGCGCCAGCGCTACGTGCAGCACCTCGTCGACTCGGTGCCGAACCGCCTCGACAGCCTCACGGTCGTCGTGGACTGCGCCCATGGCGCCGCCTATCAGGTGGCGCCGGAAGCATTGAGGGCCGCGGGCGCCGAGGTCATCGCGATCGGTGCCGACCCGGACGGGCTCAACATCAACGACGGCTACGGGTCGGGCCAGCTCGACCGGCTCCAGCAGGCGGTACGCGAGCACGGCGCCGATGCCGGCATTGCCCACGACGGCGACGCCGACCGCTGCCTCGCCGTGGACGCGTCCGGCGTGCCGGTCGACGGCGACCAGATCCTGGCCATCCTTGCCCTGAGCATGCGCGAGGCCGGCACGCTGCGTTCGGACACCGTCGTCGCCACGGTGATGGCCAACCTCGGCTTCAAGCAGGCCATGGAACGCGAAGGCGTGGCTGTCGTCGAGACCGGCGTCGGCGACCGCTACGTCCTGGAGGCCATGAAGGCCGGCGGCTTCTCGCTCGGTGGCGAGCAGTCCGGGCACGTCGTCATGCTCGACTACGCGACCACGGGTGACGGTGTCCTGACGGCCCTGCACCTGCTCGCCCGCGTGGCTACCTGCGGCAAGCCCCTCGCTGAGCTAGCGGCAGTCATGGACCGGCTGCCCCAGGTGCTCGTCAATGTCCGCGGTGTCGACAAGACGCGGGTCGACTCGTGCGCGCCGCTGACAGCAGCGGTGGCCGAGGAACAGGCCAGGCTCGGTGCGACGGGTCGGGTGCTGCTGCGCTCGAGCGGCACGGAGCCCCTCGTCCGCGTGATGGTCGAAGCGCCCACCCAAGACGATGCGCGGGCCGCCGCCGAGCGGCTGGCTGACGTCGTACGGGCTGAGCTCTCCCTCGCCTGAGAACTCCGCGCAGAAGATCATGGCAGTCAGGGACTAGTGAGGATGACGAGTCGCTGGGTCGCTCGGGTCATCGCGACGTAGCGGTCGACTGCCCCTTCGATGCCGTCGCCGAACGCCTCTGGGTCGATGAGCACGACCAGGTCGAACTCGAGTCCCTTGCACAGTTCCGGGGTCAACGACCGGACGCGCGACGTCGCCCGGAACGTGCCGGCCTCGATGTCACTCGTGGCGATGACGCAGGCGATCCCTTCGGCATGCTCGGCGAGCCAGGTGTCGATGATCGAGTCCAGCTCCGTTGCGGATCCGTGTACGACGGGGACGCCGGTGCTGCGGATGGAGGTCGGCACATTGGCGTCCGGGTGAACGGACCGGATGACCGGCTCGGCCTCGGCCATGACCTCCTCCGGCGTTCGGTAGTTGATGCGCAGGGTTGCCAGGTTGACCCGGTCGAGCCCGATCCGCTCGAGCCGTTCCTGCCATGACTCGGGAAACCCGTGCCTGGCCTGGGCCCGGTCCCCGACGATGGTGAAGCTCCGGGACGGGCAGCGCAGCAGCAACATCTGCCACTCCCCGTCGGTGAGTTCCTGAGCCTCGTCCACGACGATGTGCGCGAACGGACCGGCCAACAGGTCCGGGTCGGTGTCGGGCAGTGAGGTGTGGTCGACCAGGGCGTCGTGGAAGTCCTCGCCGCGCAGCATCGTCACCAGGCCTGTGCCGTATTCGTCGTCGGCGACCGCGATCAGGTCGTCGACGACCCGGGCCATCTGCTCGCGTTCGGCCGCGACAGAGGCGTCATGCCGACGCTTGCGACGTGACGCCTTCGGGTCGCCGAGTCGCTGCCGGGCCGCGTCCAGCAGCGGCAGGTCGGACACCGTCCAGGCCTGGGCATCCGCTCGCTGCAGCTTCCGGACGTCATCGGGGCGCAGCCAGGGAGCGCACGTGCGCAGGTAGGCGGGCACCGACCAGAGGTCTCCGACGAGGTCAGTCGCTTCGAGCACCGGCCACGCGCTGTTGAAAGCCGTGAGTAGCTCCAAGTCCTGCAGCAGCGACTTCCGCAGCAGGTCGGCGGAGACGTCGCCGTCATGCTTGTCGACCAGGATCGTGACCAGCTCCTCCCAGATCTGGTCGCGTGCCTCGTTGTGCGGGGTACCGGGGTCCGGTGCTTGGAACGCGTCGGTCCAATCGTCGGCGCTCAGCCAGATGTCGGCCCAGTGCGTCGTGACGGTCATCCCCGTGGTGGGCGGCTCCTCGTAGAACCGCACGGCCGTCTCGATCGCCTTGACCAGGTCCGCGGATGACTTCAGCAGGGCCAGGTTCGAGTCGGTCTCGATCGCGGCTGCGGCGCCCTCGGGAACGAGATCCCGCAGAGTGCAGGTCTGCACGCCCTCCTCGCCGAGGCTGGGCAGCACGTCTGCGACGTAGGCCAGGTAGGGCTGGTGCGGACCGATGAACAGCACGCCGCCCCGGTGGTGACCGAGGCGAGGGTCGGAGTAGAGGAGGTAGGCGGAGCGGTGCAGAGCGACGACGGTCTTTCCTGTACCCGGACCGCCGTCGACGACCAGAGCGCCGCGGGACCCTGCTCGGACGATGGCGTCCTGGTCGGCCGCGATGGTGGCGAGCACGTCTCGCATCCGGGCCGACCGGCTGCCGCCCAGGCTGGCGATGAAGGCGGACTGGTCGTCGAGCGCGGGGGCGTGGCCTGCAAACCCGTCCGCGGTGAACACCTCGTCCCAGTAGTCGCTGATCCGGCCGCGGGTCCAGCGATAGCGGCGGCGGCTTGCCAGGCCCATCGGGTTCGCATGGGTCGCTCCGAAGAACGGCTCGGCCGCGGGGGAGCGCCAGTCGAGCAGGAGCCGAGAACCCTCGCTGTCCGTGAGGCCGAGCCGTCCGATGTACACGGGCTCGGGGTCCTCTGCGCTGACGATGTGCCCGAGGCATAGGTCCAAACCGAAGCGGCGCAGGGCGCGCAGGCGAGCGGACAGCCGGTGGATCTCCATGTCCCGGTCCATCGCCCCCTGGCCTATGCCGCCGGGCGCCTTGCGCTCGACATCGAGGCGGTCGGACAGGTCCGCGATAGACCGCTCGAGGCTCTCCGCGATGGCCGCGAAGTGCGCCTCGTCGCCGGCGATCAGCGTCGGGTCGGCTTTGGCGGTGAGGTGGTCGGGGAGGTCAAACGCGCTGGTCGTCAGGGGTGCACTCCCAGGTCCGCGGATTCTGGCCTGCGAGTCTGCGGCACGACCCGGGTCTTGCCGCAAGCCCCCGGGTGCGTTATACGTTAGGAGTGGAAGGAGTGTGTTTCCTCTTTCCAGGC
>JBDUAP010000229.1:0-4799 GCA_040004585.1 Sporichthyaceae bacterium | reverse complement strand
TCAACACCCACCAGCACTTCGACCACACGTTCGGCAACCTCGCCTTCGAGGGTGCGACGATCCACGCCCACCAGAACGCCGCCGCCGGGCTGGTCGCGGCCGGCGACCGGATCAAGGACCAGATCCGCGCCGACCCCGCGGTCGACCCCGACTACCCAGCGATCACCGCGGAAGTGCTGGACGCGGTGCTGGCGAGTGACTACCTGCTGACCGAGCGGTCGGTCGTGGTGCCGGGACACGGAACGCCCGTCGACAAGACCTTCGTGCAAGACCAGCGCGCGGACGTGGCCGATGTGGGCCAGCTCGTTCGCTCGCTGTTCGCACAAGGTGTGTCCCGCGAGGATGCGCTCGAGGCAGGTGGCGACAGCTGGCCCTATCCTGCGCGACAGCTGTCGCACGCCGTCTCGCGTGGCTATGCCCAGCTGGCCGCAGAGGCCAGAGCTGCCGGCAATCCCGACCAGGGCCGCTCCCCCGCCCAACCGCCGCTGCACGACTCCAACCTGCCGTTGCTGTAACAACGGCCCGTCGTGCCCGGTGTGCGACGCTCTCCGTCGAGTGGCGAGCGGCGCTCAGAGCGGTTGTGTGGTGAGGTAGTTGTCTTGCTGGGGGATCGGATTTCCCTGGCCGAGCAGCTGAACCGAACGGTAGTTGGCGTTGTAGCCAACGTACGCTGTGCCTCGCACGGCGAATACCTCGATGTAGTCGCCGATGAACGTACCACCAAGCAGCGGGTCAGCCTCGCTCTCGTTCGACACCGGCGTGAGCCGCTGAAGTCGCGTCGTCTGCCCGGTCAGCGGGTTGACGGTGGCCAGCACGACATCCTGCCGATTGTGGAACACGGGGTCGTAGCGGTTGGTGAACCAGGCCACGGCCAGCGCCCCGCCGCCGCGGTTCTCAGAAATGCTCGGGAAGTAGTTGTCTCCGCCTGCGGACAGCACGCTGCGTCTCCAGGTCAGGCCGAAGTCGTCGGACCATGCCAGGTTGATACGTGGCTCCTCGCAGACAACGTCCAGGGGCTTTGCCTGGCAGCTGTCCCACGTAAGGAACACCCGAGGCTTGCCGCCGACGATCTTGACCTCGTTCTTCGGGATCGTGGCGACCCGGAAGTCGTTTGCGTGCAGCGGGCTCAGGTCCCGCGGCTCGAAGGCGATCTCGCGTGGCGGACCGAAGGTGGTGCTTCCCGGCTGGGCGACCCGGAGCCAGAACCGCATGTTCGACGGCGGCTGACCTCCGCTCGACAAGAAGTTGTCCTCTTCCCACGTGACGTAAGTGCGACCATCTGGACCGATCGTGACGTCGCTGAACTGCAAGCTGTTCTGCTGGCCGCTGATGAGGATGGGTTGTGTACACCCGGTCAGGTCGGCGCGGCATCGGACGGCCTTGATCTGGTTGGTGAAGGTGATCGGCTCGCCGAAGCAGTCGGCGGCGTTGCACTTGAAGTCGGTGAATGTCACCCAGACGACCTGGCCTGCCGAGCCGCTTCGGCCGACGTCCATCCACTCCTTGTCGGCGAAGTGGCGGGCCGGCACCGTGGCGACCGCCTTGCGCACGGGCCAGCAGGTCGGATGCGTCAGTCCGCCGATGTCAGTGCCCTGCGGGCAGCTGGCCAACCTCGCCGGGGTGCTGCGGTAGACGCCGACTCCGCTCGGAGCGTTCTCAAACAGCCGGGGATCGTAGTTGAGGCTTGCTGCATACAGCGAGCAGTGCGAACCCGACGCGTCCACCGGATCGCCACCGGAGGGCACCTGCCTGCCGGCGATGGTCACGCTTGGTAGGAGTCCCTCGTTGCGGACAGTGCGTCCACGATCGCGCGACAAGTACCACCCGGTGAAGTTCGATTGCGGATCAAGGTTGCCGCGGTAGTCGTTCGTACCTTCAAGCACGTTGTTCTCGCAGGAGGTGACGGATTCTTCGTTCTGCGGAAAACCGACCCCATCACGGTTGAACACGTCTGCCGTCAGGGGCCCGGCGGGAGCAATCGCGGCGGTCTTGCCGGAGGACTGGGCTCGGGCGGTTGCGGCAAGAGAGTTGATGAACGCCCTCTGATCAGGGGGCGCCTGGTCTGGATGAGCGAGCCAGTACCGCTGCGCGACGACACTCGACAGCTGCGACATGCCAGCGGTGGTAGCCGATGGTCTTGTCCCGGCACCTGAGGCTGGCAAGACGAGCACCGCCAGAACGAGCGCCCCGACGGCCATCCACCTCGTTGTGCGCAGGGTTCCCGGTCGTGTCGCTTCTCGTATGGTCATCAAAACCCTCCCAGGGAAGACAAGCGTGAGAGATCAGGTCGTTGGCGGGTTCACACCCCTTGCGAATGTTGACCCGGTTGGCACGTCTGTCAATGAATACGGCAGACAAATTTGGAGGAGGTTGTTCTCCGGCTCCGTGAGGTTGCTGCGGACCAGGTTCTCCGGCGTTTCACCGACGCCCGCGCCTACCTCAGCGACTAGCGTTGGCGATCATGAGCTCCGACCGCTACGGCTCCGACGTCCTCGCGTCCGACTGGCGTGTCCCCAAACGGGGCCGATCCACTCCGGTCGAGGCCTCCCTCGGACTGGTCGTCGAGGAGGTCACGACTGACTGGTGCGGTGAGATCGTCAGGGTCGACCGCGATCTCGACGCGCTGGAGCTCGAAGACCGTCGCGGCAAACGTCGTACGTTTCCCCTCGGCCCGGGGTTCCTGCTCGACGGCAAGCCGGTGGTCCTCCAGGCTCCTCCCCGCGCCGCTCCTGCGCGAGACGCGCGTACGGCGTCCGGCTCGGTCGCCGTACCCCACGCCGATGCCCGGATCGCCAGGGCCAGCCGCATCTACGTCGAAGGTCGCCATGACGCAGAGCTGGTCGAGAAGGTGTGGGGCGACGACCTGCGCGTCGAGGGCGTCGTCGTCGAGATGCTCGACGGCGTCGACGACCTCGCCGCGGTCATCCGCGAGGTCGAGCCCGGCCCGGCGCGGCGGATGGGGGTCCTCGTGGACCACCTCCTGCCGGGGACCAAGGAGTCGCGCGTCGTCGAGGAGGCCCGGCTCGTGCGCCCCTACGCCGCGCACGTCCTCGTCGTCGGTCATCCGTACGTCGACGTATGGCAGTCCGTGAAGCCACAGCGCCTCGGGATGCAGGCCTGGCCGGTCATCCCTCGCGGGATCTCGTGGAAGCACGGCGTCTGCGCCCACCTCGGGTGGCCACATGAGACCCAGGCCGACATCGCGCGGGCCTGGAAGCGGATCCTGGGGACCGTCGGGTCGTGGACCGACCTGGAGCCCGAGCTGCTCGGGCGGGTCGAGGAGCTCATCGACTTCGTCATCGCCGCCGAGTAGGCCTCAGACGGCTCGTGCGCGGGCCGCACCCCGCGCGACCCACTCCCCCAGCTCCTCCTCGCCCTCGAGGGCGGTCGTCTCGACCCGGACCCAGCCGCGGCTCACCCGCTCGCGCATCGTCATCGGCGTCACCCCGTCCTGCTCGACGAGCGCCGCCTGCTCCTGCGGGGCGACCCGCACCATCAGCCCGTCGGCACCCACTGCCACCGCCAGCGCGCCGTCGACCATGAACGCGACGGCCCCGAACATCCGCTTCTCCTGCGCGTCGGGCAGGAGGAGGCGCACCCGGTCGAGCAGGTCCATGAGCAGCAGTCTGGTGCCCCTGGGGACCCCACCGGTAGGGGTCGGCCCTGATCCGACCCCGACACCGACCCCGACGCGCCCCCGGAACCGCAGGCGGATGGGGCGCGTCGGGTGTTCGATGGGACCAGACCCCTTCAAGGAGGACACCATGAGCGAGACCACCCCACCCGACGACCGCCCGCAGGGCGACCGGGCGGAGACCACCGGTGCCGACGTCCGGCTCCAGAAGTCGCCGCCCGCCGCCATCCCGGGGACCACCCCGCACCCGCCGGAGGCCTCCCAGCCACCGCCGCCACCCCCGTGGGCCCCCCCGTACAGCGCGCCCATGACGGGCCAGCCCTACGGCGCCACCCCGACCACGATGTCCCCTCAGGACGAGAAGACCTGGGCCATGCTCAGCCACGGCATCGTGCTGGGCGTCACCGTCGTCTCCGGGGGGTTCCTCGGGTTCATCGCGGCCATCGTCATGTACATCGCGTTCAAGGACCGTGGCCCGTTCGTGCGCGCGCATGCCGCCAACGCCCTCAACATCCAGATCATCGCGGGGATCGTGTTCCTCGTGTCGCTGCCCCTGATGTTCGTCCTCATCGGCTTCGTCACCTTCGCCATCGCCTGGGTCGCAGCGGTGGTTGCCCACATCATCGGGATGGTCAGGGCCAACAACGGCGAGTGGTTCGACCCTCCGTTCACCCCGAAGTTCGTGCGCTGAGCCCGCGTCGCCACGGTGCGCCGGCTGCCGCCTCTCAGAGGCCGAGCAGCCGGCGCACGACGGTGTCGGCGAGGAGGCGGCCACGCAGGGTGAGCACCGCTCGCCGGTCCCGTACCGCCGCGGTCCCGTCGAGGAGCCCGTCGGCGACGAGCCCCGCCACCGCCGTCCGCCCGCGGGGCTCGAGCACGTCGAGTACCAGCCCCTCACTCAGCCGCACCCCGAGCAGGACAGCCTCGTCGAGGCGCTGTTCGGCGGTGAGGACCTCGCGCGCGGCTGCCGGCGACTGCCCGGCGGCGAGCCTGGCCGCGTACGCGCGCGGGTGTTTGACGTTCCACCACCGCACACCGCCCACGTGGCTGTGGGCGCCGGGACCGACCCCCCACCAGGGGTCGCCGCGCCAGTAGGCCTCGTTGTGCCGGCAGCGGTCGGCCGGGGTGCGCGCCCAGTTGCTCACCTCGTACCAGTCGTAGCCGG
>JBDUAP010000228.1:0-4815 GCA_040004585.1 Sporichthyaceae bacterium | reverse complement strand
CGTCGACACGGGCACCCGCATCCAGCTCGCGGGTGAGGGGGAGGCCGGCCCCGGCGGAGGACCGGCCGGCGACCTGTTCGTCGAGATCGTGGAGATCCGGCACCCGCTGTTCCAGCGCCGCGGCGACGACCTGCACTGCACCGTGACCGTTGCGATGACCGCGGCCGCTCTGGGCACGTCGATTGAGCTCGAGACGCTCGACGGCCCGCAGACCCTCGACATCAAGGGGGGCACCCAGTCGGGACAGTCGGTGACGTTGCCCGGCCTCGGCGTTGCTCACCTGCGCGGTGCCGGCCGCGGGGAGCTCGTCGTGCACATCGAGGTGCAAACACCGACCCGCCTGGACTCCGAGCAGGAGGACCTGCTGCGCCGGCTCGCGGCCCTTCGCGGTGAAGAGGGCACCAACGGGAAGGTCACGCCCGAGGCGGGGTTGTTCTCCCGGTTGCGCGACGCGTTCAACGGGCGCTGAAAGTGAGCGCACCGGTGTTCGTCCTGGACCGTGCACGGATTGCTGACGACCGGGTGGTGCTGGACGGCGCAGAAGGCCGTCATGCGGCGACGGTGCGGCGGCTCTTAGCAGGCGAGCACGTCGTGCTGACCGACGGCCACGGGCTGCGCGCCGACTGCACGGTGGTTGAGGCAGGTCCCGGCCGACTCGAGCTCGTTGTCGACGCCCGCACCGAGACTCCGCAGCCGCAGCCGCGGCTCGTCGTCGTACAAGCACTGCCCAAGGGTGACCGCGGCGAGCTGGCCGTCGCGACGATGACCGAGGTCGGCGTCGACGTGATCGTGCCGTGGGCGGCCGCGCGGTGCATCACCCGCTGGTCGGATGCGCGCGGAGACAAGGCACTGCAGAGATGGCGTACGACGGTGCGCGAGGCGGCCAAGCAGTCCCGTCGGTCCCGCTTTCCGGAGGTCGCCGAACTGGCCACGACCGAAGGCGTCACGGCGCTGCTCGCGTCGGCAGCGATGCCCGTCGTTCTGCACGAGGACGGGGATGTTGCGCTGTCTTCGGTCGATGTGCCCAGCGATGGCGACGTCGTGGTCGTCGTCGGTCCCGAGGGTGGCATCACTCCGGAGGAGCTCACCGCGTTCGCAACCGCGGGCGCCACGGCGTACCGCCTCGGACCCACGGTCCTGCGCACCTCGACGGCCGGACCAGCAGCACTAGCGGTGCTGCTGGCACGGACCGCGCGCTGGGCTACTTGACGGTGAACGTCTTGGTGTCCACGTGCAGTGGGCTGCCGTCCTTGGCCGAGCTCTCGAAGGCGCGCAGCTCGTAGCTGCCCGGGTCGAGCTTTATCGTCGTGCTGGCCTCGACGAACATGCCCATCGCGGTGGTGGCGAACGTTTCGGCGACCTGCGTGTCGCCCTGGAAGACCTGGAGCGTGACGGTGCCTTCGAAGGCCGTGCCATAGACGGACACCTTGACCGGTGACCCGACCTTGCTGCCCTGGGTGGGCGTGAGGATCCAGATCAGACCTTGCACGTCGAGCATTGGCGCGCGGGCCACCGGCTGCGACCAGTCGGAGTGGCCGGACTGCGGCGCCTTGCCGTTGACCAGCAAGCGCACCTTCTTCACCGCGTTGTCCGTCGCGGTGACGGTGTAGACCAACTGCTGCACTGCCTTGTCCTCGGCGGCGGCCCCGGTCGAGGGGAACGCTGACAGGTCGATAGTGGCCGTGTCGCCGGACTTGGTCACCGAGAGGACCTCGGTCGTCGATGGCCAGCTGGAGGAGTAGTCGGGGTCGACGGCTGGGCCGAACATCTGGTCGACCGCGGTGCCGATCTTGCCCTCCGGGTTCATGGCGGCGTGGTGGAACTCGCGGTAGAGCCGTAGCGCCAGCCCGTCGTCGTGTACGTAGTAGACCGGGACATCGACTGTCGACCCGCCAGGATCCGTGCTGGACGAGCTCGTCGGCGCCGGCTCCGTGGTGGCCGGGGCAGTCGTCTGCGGCTCGCCGGTCTGGTTCGCGATGTCGTTGGGCTGGTCGTCGTTCTGGCCGAGCGCCACTGCTACCCCGCCGACCGCAAGGCCGATAAGGGCGGCGGCCACCAGCGCCAGGGCCGGTCGGCGCCACCAGACCGTGGACTGCTCTTCCGCGATGCCGGAGCGGATCCGGCTCAGCCCGTCACCTGAGGGATTGACCATGCTGGCCTCCGTGTTGAGGGCTCGGCGCAGTCGCGTCTCGAGCGTGTCGTCGGTCATGCCGTCTCGTTCCCTCGGGGGCGTCATGCGGTTTGCTCCAATGTGGTGCGAAGGGCCGCCATGCCGCGTGAGGCGTGGCTCTTCACGGCCCCTCTGCTGATGCCGATCGCGTCGGCGATGTCCGCCTCGGACAGGTCGGCGTAGTAACGCAGGACGAGCACCTCGCGCTGGCGCTCGGGCAACCGGCGCAGCGCGACGATGACTTCCTGGTGCTCCAGGGAGCCCATCGCGCCGTGCTCCGCGCTCGCCGCGTCGGGCATTGGTGCGGGCGCGTGGCGCAGCTCGACCGTGCGGTGCCGCAGCACGGACCGGGACCGGTTGACGACCGATTGCCGCAGATAGGCCAGCGCGCGGTCGGGGTCGCGCAGCCGCCGCCACGCACCGTGCATGGCGATGAAGGAGTCCTGGACGACCTCTTCGGAGGCCCCGACGTCGCGGAGCAGCAGCGCGGCGAGCCGGACCAGGGAGCGGTAGTGGGCAGCGTAGATCTGGGTGATCGCCTCGTCGGCGTCCCAGGTCACCGCATCGTCGACGGTCACCCCCACGCTCCTACCGGTCCGCCGTTGGGACCTGCTCGTCAGGGTCTGTTCCACGCCAGTACGACGCGGGCGCAGCGGTTCCGGTTTACATGATCGGCAGAGGGGGTGCACCGCGGCTCGCCGCAGCCACGCCTGGCTAGAGTCGATGGATGGCCGATTCGAGCGCTGATCCCGAGTGCCTGTTCTGCCGCATCGTGGCCGGTGAGGTCCCGGCCACCCTGGTGCGAGCGAGCGGCCGCGTGGTCGCGTTCCGCGACATCGATCCCAAGGCGCCGACCCATGTCCTGGTGGTGCCGCGCGCCCACCACGTCTGCGTGGCGGACCTCGCCGCGGCCGACCCTGAGGCCCTGGCCGAGGTGGCCGCCGAGGCCGCAGCCGTGGCCGCCGACGACGGCCACACCGACTTCCGGCTGGTCTTCAACACCGGTGCGGGCGCGGGTCAGTCCGTCTTCCACGTCCACGCGCACGTGCTGGCCGGCCGGCAGCTGGCCTGGCCCCCCGGCTGACGGCGTCCCGTTTCCCGGCTGGCTGCGCGGGGACATCCCTTACGATGTGTGCGGTCAGGCGCACCGAGACGGGAAGCAGGGCGAGCAGGCCGCACGCGGCCGATTCATGGCAGAGTCCACAGAGGCCCAGTCCAAGATCATCATTCCGGCGAGCCAGCCGATGGTGTCGGTGCTCGGCTCCGGCGACGAGCTGCTGCGGGTCGTCGAGACGGCCTTCCCCACGACCGACATCCACGTCCGGGGGAACGAGATCACCCTCTCGGGCCAGCCCACCGAGGTGGCCCTGGTGGAGCGTCTCTACGACGAGATCACCACAGTGCTGCGCACCGGTCAGGGCCTGACCGTCGAGTCCGTTGAACGGATGGTCGCGATGCTGCGCACCGAGACCGGCGAGCGACCGGCAGAGGTCCTCACCCTCAACATCCTGTCCAACCGCGGCCGCACGATCCGGCCCAAGACGCTGAACCAGAAGCGCTACGTCGACGCGATCGACAAGCACACCGTGGTCTTCGGCATCGGCCCGGCAGGCACCGGCAAGACCTACCTCGCGATGGCCAAGGCGGTGCAGGCGCTTCAGGCCAAGCAGGTCAACCGCATCATCCTGACCCGGCCGGCAGTCGAGGCGGGGGAGCGGCTCGGGTTCCTGCCGGGGACACTCTTCGAGAAGATCGACCCCTACCTCCGGCCGCTCTACGACGCGCTGCACGACATGCTCGACCCGGAGACCATTCCGCGCCTCATCACCGCGGGCACCATCGAGGTGGCACCGCTGGCATATATGCGTGGTCGCTAACTTAATGACGCGTTCATCCTGCTCGACGAGGCACAGAACACCTCGCCCGAGCAGATGAAGATGTTCCTCACCCGGCTCGGGTTCGGCTCCAAGATGGTGGTGACCGGTGACGTCACCCAGGTCGACCTGCCGAGCGGAACGCACAGCGGTCTGCGGGTGGTCCAGGAGATCCTCGACGGCATCGACGACGTGCATTTCGCGCGACTGTCCAGCCACGACGTCGTGCGCCATCGCCTGGTCAGCGACATCGTCGACGCCTACGGCCGGTGGGACGAGAGCCGCGAGACGGCAGATCGCGACGGCGTACGCCGTGGTGCCGGCGGCTCGGGCAAACGGGGCCGACGGTGACCATCGACGTCAACAACGAGTCCGGGGTCGACGTCGACGAGAAGGCGCTCGCCGGACTCTCGCGGTTCGTGCTCGACGAGCTGCGCATCCACCCGCTCGCCGACCTGTCGTTGCTGCTGGTCGACTCCGATGCGATGGCGGCTCTGCACGTGCAGTGGATGGACGAGGCCGGACCGACCGACGTGCTGTCGTTCCCCATGGACGAGTTGCGTCCGGGCACCGATGACCGCGAGCCCGAGCCGGGTCTGCTCGGTGACGTGGTGATCTGCCCGCAGGTTGCCGCCGAGCAGGCCGCGCAGAACGGTCACCCGGCCGAGCAGGAGCTGCACCTCCTGTGCACCCACGGCATCCTGCACCTGCTCGGTTACGACCATGCGGAGCCCGACGAGGAGAAGCAGATGTTCGACCTGCAGCGTGACC
>JBDUAP010000013.1:0-16333 GCA_040004585.1 Sporichthyaceae bacterium | reverse complement strand
GCCGGTGTCGTCGTCATGTCGTCGTCGTCGAGTGCCATGTGTTCCTCCATCTCGCGTGCCGGAGATCGGCCCTTCTTCGCACCCTAGCCAGCAGGCGGAGCGGCAAACCCGGCGCGGCTCATCGCTCGTCAGGGGCGCACTCGCTGATGGCGAGCTCCACGTGCCGGAAGGCAATCAGGTCGGCACCCTCGTCGCACGCCCGGGCCAGCGCGGTGTGGGCGACAAACAGCACCCTTCGTCGGACGTCCCGGGCCGGGCCGCGCAGATAGTGGGCCATGAGGGAGTCCATCGCCGGCTCGGTGACCAGCCAGTCGAACGGCTCGTCGCTGACCGGCTCGGCCCGGTGGGCGAGCAGCTGCTGAAGGGCGTCCCGGCTCGGCAGCGGTGGCACCCGAAGCGTGGTCTCGAGGAACCCGCGGCTGGCACGGTAGCCGCGCTGGTCGAGGTAGTGCTCGTGCACCGCGAGCACGGCCGGTACGGCGAGCTGCTCGGCGAGCAGCCGCGGCACCTGGCTGAAGAAGCCAGCGAGGTGCGCACCCGGGTCGGGCAGTCCGGGCACCTGCAGCCACTTGTCGGTGTCGTCGAGAACGATCACCGGCAGCAGGCCGTGGGCCTGCACGGTGTCGAGGATCGCGCGCGCATCGTCGATGATCTGCTGCCCCGGCCGGTCCATCGCTGACTGCTCGCTCACCGTGCGCAGCTCGGTTGCGAGCTCGGCACGAACCCCCAACCAGCTCGGTGCCAACGAAAACCGGGTGGTCCGCTCCTTGCGCGGCGGGCGCACCTGCCTCGCCGTACGACGTGCACGCTCACGCGCCTCCTCGGCCGACGCGGGGTGGGCGTGCTCGACGTAGCGCGCGACGGTGCGCACGAGGTGCCCGGCGAACGCGACCGGCGAGGTCGCCACGGCCGGGTCCTCGATCGCGACCGGAACCGGCAGCGGTGCCAGGTCCTCGACGAGTGGGTTCAGGACGGCGGCGATGACGCTGGACTTGCCCGACCCGCTGCCCCCGACCAAGGCCACCCGCTCGCCGCGGCGGAGGGCTGCTTCCAGGGCGGCCTCGTAGCGCTGGGTGCCGGTCAGGCGGTCGAAGGGCACGTGCAGCAGGTACAGCTCGTCGTGGCTCGGTGCAGGGTCGAAGACATGGGCGTCGCGCAGGGCGAGCAAGGCGTCGGCACTCATGCGCGCCATCCTGCACGGCGGGGCCGTCAGGCCAAGCCATCAGGTCCGCGGGGCCGTCAGGCGGTGAGCCAGTCCTTGCTCTGGAAGACGCGTCGCGGCCGCCCGGAGGCACGCGGCTCGTCGGTCGCCTCGACCAAGCCCGCGCGCTCGAGCTCGCCGAGCACCTGGGCGGCCCGGGCCCGGGTCCAGCCGAGCCGGGTCAGGAGCCGCTCGTCGGAGGCGCTGGCACCACCCACCGCTTCCAGTTCGGTCAGCAGCATCCGGGCTGGGGTGCTCAATCGCTCGACCGCCTGCTCACGGTCAATCAGGCGGTCGCGAAAAGCAGCGACGGCGTCTGCCCCAGCGTCGCCGTGTCCTGGCCCCAGAAGCAGATGCCGGGCCAGGTCGATGGCTCGGCGAGGAACACCGGCAGCGAGGGCGACGACCTCCTTGACCGCCTCGTCGCTGAGCTCGTCCACGGTTGCCCGACGACGGAGCAGTTCGTGCACGTCTTCATCGGGGAGCGCCGGCAGCCGCACGGTGGTGTCGAAGAAGGCGTCAGCGGGCGGCCGGAGGAAGGCGGGCTCGTCCACGTCCGCGCAACTGACCAGCCAGTGCAGCGGCGCTCGCCACAACTCGTCGCGCAGCTGGCCGAAGACGGCCTGCGCGACGGCTGGGGGCAGGCCGTCGACGGCGAGGACCGTCGGCCCGTTCTTGGCATTGGGGAACTGGGACAGCGTCACGACCAGGTCGGCCGCCGACGACTGCCCGGCCGGCTGACTGGGAGCTCCCACCGCGTCAGCTGCAGCCGCCAGGAACGCCGCCGGATCGGTCAGGGCAGTCGCGTCCAGGACCGTCAACTCCCGGCCGGTGATCCGCCAGCCGTAGGCCTTGTGTCGCAGCAGCGACGTCTTGCCGACGCCGCGGACCCCGCTGACCAGCACATTGAGACCTTCGGTGACGGCCCGGTCGAGCCGGTCCAGCTCAGCCTGGCGGTCGACGAAGAGGGCAGCGTCGGCACGGGTGTCCAGCAAGGGTCGTCCACTCAGTCGGGCCATGGCCCTAACAATACCTTACGTAAGTTCTGTTAGCCCACCCTCCCGCGCTTGTGTCCGAACAACCGTGCGGGTACCTCCGTGTGCGGTCTCGGACACAACGGCGGCGGATGAGGGGCCGGAGGAGGGAAAGGCCGGGGAGCTAGCGCGAGGCGAGGAAGCCGAGCAGGTCCTGGCGGGTGAGGATGCCTGCTGGCTTGCCGTCGTCGAGCACTACCGCTGCGTTGGCGGTCTCCAGGGCCGACATGGCCGCGGCGACCGGCTCGCCGGCCCCGATCATCGGCAACGCCGGCGACATGTGCTTGTCCAGGAGGTCGGCCAGGTGTGCCTGGCCGGCGAACAGTGCGTCGAGAAGGTCACGCTCGACCACGGAGCCGACGACCTCGGCTGCCATCACGGGTGGTTCCTCCTTGACGACCGGCATCTGGGAGACGCCGTACTCGCGCAGGATGTCGATCGCCTCGCGCACCGTGTCGGTCGGGTGCACGTGCACGAACTCCGGCATCTCGCCGAGCTTGCGGCGCAGCACGTCGCCGATCGTGATCTCGCCCGGCGTCGCCAGGAATCCGTAGTCGGCCATCCACTCGTCATTGAAGATCTTGCCGAGGTAGCCGCGGCCGCCGTCGGGCAGCAGCACGACGACGACGTCGTCCGAGCCCAACCTCTCGGAGACCCGCAGCGCGGCCGCCACGGCCATGCCGCACGAACCTCCGACGAGCAGGCCCTCCTCCCGAGCAAGCCGCCGGGTCATGTCGAAGGAGTCGCGGTCGGACACCGGCACGATCTCGTCGGCGATCGAGCGGTCGTAGGCCTCGGGCCAGAAGTCCTCGCCGACACCCTCGACGAGGTAGGGACGGCCGGTGCCGCCGGAGTAGACCGACCCTTCAGGGTCCGCGCCGATGACCTGCACGGTCCCGTTCGAGACCTCCTTGAGGTAGCGACCGGTCCCGCTGATCGTGCCGCCGGTGCCGACGCCGGTGACGAAGTGGGTGACTCGGCCGTCGGTCTGGTCCCAGATCTCCGGTCCGGTCGTCTCGTAGTGGGACAGGGCGTTGTTGGGGTTGGAGTACTGGTCCGGCTTCCACGCGTCGGGGATCTCGCGAACCAGCCGGTCGCTGACGCTGTAGTAGGACCGCGGGTCCTCGGGGGCCACCGCCGTTGGGCACACCTCCACCCGCGCGCCGTACGCCTTCATCACGTTGACCTTGTCGGCGGAGACCTTGTCGGGGCAGACGAAGACGCACTCGTAGCCGCGCTGCTGGGCCACGATGGCCAGGCCCACCCCGGTGTTTCCCGAGGTCGGCTCGACGATGGTCCCTCCCGGCTTGAGCTGCCCGGACTGCTCTGCGGCCTCGATCATGCGCACCGCGATGCGGTCCTTCACCGACCCGCCGGGGTTGAGGTACTCAACCTTCGCCAGCACGGTCGGCGCCAGTCCGTCGGTCACCTTGGACAGCTTGACCAGCGGAGTGTTCCCGATGAGGTCGACCATCGACTCGTAGAACTGCATGGCCGAAGCGTAGGGGTTCGCTACATTTCGATCATGAGCACGACCCCCGCCTCTTGCGCGCAGCCTCCGGTCCGAGGCCCGCGGTGAGCCGGGCGTCGCGAGCCCGGCGGATCGCTGTCGCCGCGGCGTACGGCGGCGGCGGCGTGGGGCTGCTGACCGCGGGCGTCTTCGGCCTTTTTAGGGCGGAGGTCGCGGTGGCCCGCCGGGCGATCGGCGAGGCCGGGACCGAGGCGCCCAGTGCCGACGGGGTGCACGGCAAGGACCACAGCGGGGAGCCGATCCGGTTCGCCATGCTCGGGGACTCCAGCGCGGTCGGGTTCGGCGTCGAGCATGCGCACCAGACGCCCGGGGTGATGCTGGCGGCCAGCGTTGCGGAATGCGCGGCCCGTCCGGTGCACCTGACCTCGCTCGGTGCCGTGGGCGCTCGGAGCAGCGACCTCCAGGCGCAGATCGAGCGGCTGCCCGAGGGCCCGCTCGACATCGCCGTGATCATGATCGGCGCCAACGATGTGACCCACCGGGTGCGCCCGGCCACCGCCGTACGACGTCTCGACGAGGCCGTGCGCCGGCTGCGCGAGCTGGGCGCCGAGGTGGTCGTCGGCACCTGCCCCGACCTCGGCACTGTGGAGCCGGTTCCGCAGCCGCTTCGCTACGTCGCGCGGCGCTGGAGCCGGCAGCTCGCCGCGGCCCAGACCATCGTCGTGGTCGAGGCCGGCGGCCGCACCGTGTCCCTTGGCGACATCCTTGGCCCCGAGTTCGCGGCTTCACCCAAGGAGATGTTCGGACCGGACCGCTTCCACCCGTCGGTCACCGGTTACGCGAGTGCCGCTGCGGCCCTGCTGCCGTCCATGTGCGCGGCGCTCGATATCTGGTTCGAGGAAGACATGGAGACGACGCACCTCACCCGTGGCAGCATCGTGGCGCCCATCGCCGAGGCCGCCGTGCAAGCCGCGAACGAGCCCGGCACCGAGGTCGCTGCGACTGATGTCGGCGGCAGGGAGCGCGGCCCACGAGGACGTTGGGCTCTTCAGCGGCACCGACGCAGGCAGTCGCCGTACGACGTGGAGGCCACTGCCGCCGAGGAGGCGTCCGCGGACTGAGGAAGGGAGGCTTGAGGTTCAATGGAGGCCATCTCCCACAGCAGCCCCAAGGAGCCCTGATGCCCGAGGCAGTGATCGTCGCGACCGCCCGCACACCCATCGGGCGCGCCTTCAAGGGGTCGCTGAAGGACATCCGCCCGGACGACCTGGCCGCGGAGGCGATCCGGGCGGTCCTGGACAAGGTCCCCGGTCTCGACCCCACGCAGATCGACGACCTGATGGTCGGATGCGCCGAGCCCGAGGGCAAGCAGGGCCTGAACCTCGCCCGCCGGCTCGCGGTCCAGCTCGGCTACGACCACCTGCCCGGCGCCACGATCAACCGGTTCTGCGCCTCCTCGGTGCAGACCTCGCGGATGGCGCTGCACGCGATCAGGGCCGGCGAGGGCCACGTCTTCGTCTCGGCCGGTGTCGAGAGCGTCTCCCACTACCCCGGGTTCCAAGGCGCGGGCGGCGGCAACGAGGACTTCCACAGCCCGCTGTTCGACACCGCCAAGGCCCGTACCGAGGCGACCGCGGCGTCGAACGAGACATGGCACGACCCGCGCGAGGACGGCCAGTTGCCCGACGTCTACATCGCGATGGGACAGACCGCCGAGAACCTCGCGACGTCGCGGGGCATCACCCGGCAGGACCAGGACGAGTTCGGGGTGCGATCACAGAACCTGGCCGAGAAGGCGATCGCGAACGGCTTCTTCGACCGCGAGATCACCCCGGTGACGATGCCCGGCGGCACGGTGGTGTCACGTGACGACGGCCCCCGCGCCGGAGTGACGCTCGACGGAGTGTCCACCCTGCAGCCGGTGTTCCGGGAGCAAGGCACCGTGACCGCCGGCAACTGCTGCCCGCTCAACGACGGAGCCGCAGCGGTCGTCATCATGTCCGACGCGAAAGCGGCCGAGCTGGGTCTGACCCCGCTGGCCCGCATCGTGGCGACCGGCGTCTCCGGGCTTTCGCCAGAGATCATGGGGCTCGGTCCGGTGGAGGCCTCCCGACGGGCGCTCGCCCTCGCCGGCCTGAGCATCGGCGACATCGACCTGGTCGAGATCAACGAGGCGTTCGCGGCGCAGGTCATCCCGTCCTACCGCGACCTCGGCATCGACCTGGAGCGGCTCAACGTCAACGGCGGTGCGATCGCGCTCGGTCACCCGTTCGGCTCGACCGGTGCGCGCATCACCACGACGCTGCTCAACGGGCTGCAGTTCCACGACAAGGAATGGGGCCTGGAGACGATGTGCGTTGGCGGCGGCCAGGGCATGGCGATGATCGTCCAGCGCCTGAGCTGACCCGTCTATAGGACGCCGCGCAGGGCCGCGAGCTGGGCGGCAGAGTCGGCGACGACCTCGCGGGCGGTACGACGGGTGCCGTGCGCCCAGACCGGCTCATCCGGACTGACCGAGTCCAGGGCCACGACCAGGTCATGCCCCATGACCGCTAGCTGGTCACCAACGGCGAAAGCGGTGAGCTCCGGGACCGCACGCCACTGCGGTTCAGCACCGGAATGCCGCTCCTCGATGGCCTGAGCGGTCTCCGCCAGCTTCTGCGCCACCGCCCGGCCCCCGGCTGCGCGGGTCGAGTACGGCGCCGCCTCCGCGGTGAGCTGTGCGTCGGACAGCGTGCGCAGCCGCTCGGCCACCCGGCGTACGTCCGACTCGATCTCCGCGCGCACCACGCTCGGCCAGTCCTCGCCCACGAGCCCGCAGACTAGGCCCCCTGGCCCGTCCGGGGGTTGTGCCGCACCCGGCGCTTCCGGCAGTCTCTGGGCATGGTCAACTGACGAGGTCCGGCGAACCGCTCTGGAGGCGCTCGATGTCCCTGCACCACTCCGACGAAACGCATCAGCAGCTGATCGAGCGGGTCCCCCAGGTGACCGGCCGCGATCTGCCGGAGTGGTTCCTGACACTGGACGACGGACCAGCGCTGCTCCGCTTCGAGGAGCGCGTCAACTGGCTGCGCGACGAGCACAGCATCCCCCACGGTCACGCGAGCGCAATCGTGCACGAGCACGACAAGCGCCGCGCCCAACGCAAGATCAGCTAACCCCGCGTGACGCCTGACGAGACGCGCGAGTTCCTGCGGGAAAACCATCGAGCGGTTCTCGCGACGTTCCGGTCCGACGGGCGGCCACAGCTCTCACCGGTGCTCGCCGTTGTTGACGACGAGGGCCGGGTGATGGTGTCCACCCGCGAGCCCGCCATCAAGACCAAGAACGTGCGGCGCGACCCGCGGGTCTCGATGTGTCTGCTCAGCAACCAGTTCTTCGGCGGCTGGGGACAGGTCGAGGGCGAGGCCGAGGTGGTGTCGCTGCCCGAGGCGATGGACCTGCTCGTCGACTACTACCGCCGGGCCGCGGGGGAGCACAAGGACTGGGACGAGTACCGCGCGGACATGATCAAGCAGCGCCGGGTGATCCTGCGGTTCGCCGTCGACCGCGCCGGCCCGACCGTCGAGGGCTAGTCCCCTCGCAGGATCGAGATCAGCCGCAGGAACTCGATGTACAGCCACACCAGGGTGACCACGAGTCCGAACGCCGCAAGCCAGGAGTAGCGCTCCGGCAGGCCGTCGCGGACGCCCTGCTCGGCGAAGTCGAAGTCCATGATGAGGAACGCGGCGGCCAACGTGATCGCGAACAGACCGATCGCGACCCCCAGCCAACCGGCGCGCAGGTTGTTGTCGGTGAACGCCACGATGCCGAGGTTCACCAGGCAGAAGACCAGGTAGCCGCCCATCGCGATCAGGACGGTGCGCTGGAACTTCGGCGTGACCCGCACCCGGCCGCTCTTGTAGGCGAACAGCGCGACCCCGAACACGGACAGGGTGCCGAGCACCGCCTGAGCGACGATGCCACCCCACTGCGCCTCGAAGATGGCGCTGATGCCGCCGACGAACAGGCCCTCGGCCGCGGCGTAGCCGAGGATCAGGCCCGGGTTAGTGGACTGCTTGAAGGACACGATCAAGCCGAGCACCAGGCCGGCGATCAGGCCACCGATGGTGAGCACCGGGCTCTTGAGGAAGAAGTTCAGGCCGGCCAGCAGAACCAGCACGGCGAACATCAACCCGGTCTTGACGACCACGTCGTCGATCGTCATCCGGCCGGTCTGCACCCCCGTGGCGGCGGGTGCGTTGTACATGTCCTCGAGCTGCTGGCCGCCGATGGGCGGGGCCTCGTTGAAGCCCGCGTAGCCACGGCGCGAGAAAGCCTCGCTGCGGTTGAAGACCGGATTCCTGCTCTGCATGTCGCCCCTTCACGCCAGCCCGCACGGACGCGGGACCTGTTGCCAACACTAACGTGACCGCCAGCGCCGGCGTTCCCGCCAGGTGGGTGACTGCCGGAGTGCCCGGAGCGGGGCTCGAACCCGCACGCCTTTCGGCCGATCCTTTTAAGGGACCTGTGTCTGCCAGTTCCACCATCCGGGCGAGCACCAGCGTAGAGCCCGCCGGGGGGGCCGTCCGTGGCTACGCGTCACAGATAGACCCTGCGCGCGTACAGGGCGTGCGCGCCGGCCACGCGGTCGAGGAACAGCAGACCGTCGAGGTGGTCGATCTCGTGCTGGACCGCGCGCGCCTCGAAGGCGTCGGTGGACAACGTCACCGACTCCCCTGAGCCGGGGATGCTGCCGGTGACAACGAGCCGGCTCGCGCGGCGTACATCGCCGGTCAGGTCGGGCACCGACAGGCACCCCTCCCGGGCCCGTTGAGGGCGGGACGACTCGACCACCACGGGGTTCACCACCACGACCGCGCCGTGGCAGACGCGGGTCTTCGGATGACCGGTGACGTCGAGGGAGAACACCCGGGCCGCCCGGCCGACCTGCGCCGCCGCGAGTCCGACGCAGCCCGGCGCGGCGCGCTGCGTCGCGAGCAGATCCGCAGCGAGATGCACGATGTCTTCCGCGCGCGGGTCCACGTCGCGCGAGGGTTGCGACAGCGCGCGAGAAGGTGCACGGACGACGGGGAGCACCCGCCCGGGCGGTAGGTCGGGAAGCAGCCCGGTCACAGCACGTCGGTGTCCAGCGGTCGTAACGCCACCTCGACACCGAGCGGGTCGGCGACCGACTCGAGGTCGCGCGTCAGGGCTCCGGCATCGACGCCCGGGGGCAGGTCGACCTCAGCCAGCAGCACATAGAGGTCACCTGACAGCCGGGTGCTCAGGTCGGTGATGTTGCCACCCGCCCCGGCGACTACGCCGGCGACGGCCGAGACGATGCCGGCCCGGTCGGCGCCGTGCACGCTGAGCAGGTGCGCCGAGCCGGTCGGCGCGGGCTCGGCCTCGACCGGCACCTCGCGCACCGAGACGAGCAGTCGCCCGTCAGAGGTCATCGGCTGCAATTCGTCCTCGACGGCATCGGCCGCGGCGTCACACGACACGAGCAGCACCATCGCGAAGTGTCCGCGCAGGATCGACATCGTCGAGTCCTCGAGATTCCCCCCGAGCTGAGCGAGGATGCCGGTGGCCTCGGCGATGATCCCTGGCCGGTCATGGCCGATCACCGTCACGGCGAGCAGAGTCATCGGATCACCGAGCTATCGGACTGCCCGGTCGGCCGGCAGGACCCACTCGCTGCGCCTCGGCGCCAGCCCGCTCTCGCCGGGGGGCCCCGGTCGCACGGCCAGCACCTGGTTGACCCCGATGTTGCCGCTCTCGAATGCCAGCGCCGATGCCGCCATGTAGAGCCGCCACACCTTGGCGCGGCCCAGCGACGTGAGCGCGACGGCTTGATCCCAGTTGGCCTCGATGTTGGCTACCCAGGCGCGCAGGGTGCGGGCGTAGTGCTCCCGCAGCGATTCCGCGTCGCGGACCTCCAGACCGGCGTCCTCCAGCGCGCCGAGTGTCACAGCAAGGGGCAGCAGCTCGCCGTCGGGGAAGACATAGCGGTTGATGAACGTCGGCTTGCGGTCGACGGGCCCGGGAGGGCGCGCGATCTGGTGGTTGAGCAACCGACCACCGGGACGCAGCAGGTTCTTCAACGCGGAGGCGTACTCGGCGTACCCGCGTGCTCCCACATGCTCGGCCATGCCGATGCTCGCGATCGCGTCGAACTGCTGGGCCGGCAGGTCGCGCCAGTCCTGCACCCGGATCTCGATCTGGTCGCTGAGACCGGCGTCCGCGATGCGTTCGCGGGCGCGGGTCGCCTGCTCGACCGAGAGGGTGATTCCGACGCCGGAGACGCCGTACTCGCTGGCTGCGTGCAGGAGGAACGATCCCCAGCCGCAGCCGACGTCCAGCACGGTCATGCCTGGTGCGAGGCCCAGCTTGCGGCAGACCAGCTCGAGCTTGTCGCGCTGCGCGTCGTCCAGCGTGTACGACGGGTCGTCCGGCCGACTCCAGTAGGCGCAGGAGTAGACCATGCTGGGCCCGAGCACGAGCCGGTAGAAGTCGTTGCCCACGTCGTAGTGGTGGCTGATCGCGGCCTTGTCGCGGGAGCGGCTGTGCAGGAGGCCGCGCAGGCGCCGGACCTCTTCCGGCGGTGGCGGCGGGGTGCGGCCGACCGCCTTCAACCCGACTGCGAGGCTCAGCAGCTCGGCCCGCTCGCGGTGCGGTATCGAGCGCTTGGACGACGACGCGCGCTGATCGGGGATCTGGTGGCCTTTGGGCTCACCCCTGTCGGACAGCTGCGACAGCGACTTCAGCACGTCGTACAGGCGGTCGGGGACGTCGAGGTCTCCGGAGACATAGGCCCGGGCCAGGCCGAGCTCGCCTGGGGAGTCCACCAGCCGGCGAACCGCGTCGGGCGAGTTCACCAGGAGCAACGGCGCATCGGGCGGTCCCTCCTCGCTGCCGTCCCAGGCCTTCACCCGCAGCGGAGGCGGCTGACGGAGGACGAGCTCGAGCAGGCGGCTGAAGCGCTGGGCAGTACTCAACGTGATGCCTCCGAGAACTCTGCGCGGGGGTCCTGTAGCGAGCCCAGCGACACGACCTCGCGCTTGAAGAACAGCGACAGGGTCCAGTCGAGGATGACCCGCACCTTCCGGTTGAACGTGGGCACCCGGCTCACGTGGTAAGTCCGGTGCATGAACCATGCGGGGAACCCCCGCAGCTTGATGCCGTAGACCTGCGCAACCCCCTTGTGCAGGCCGAGTGATGCGACTGAGCCGACGTGCTTGTGGATGTAGGCCGAGGGCGTGCGGCCCTGCAGCACCAGCGCAAGGTTGGTGCCAAGCTGCTTGGCCTGACGCACGGCGTGCTGGGCGCTGGGACTACACATCTGGCCCGGATTGGTGAGGTCGGGCACCGCCGCCCCGTCACCAGCGGCCCAGGCACCGTCGACCCCCTCGACCCGCAGGTCGGTGCGGCACCGGACCCGCCCCCTCTCGTCGACGGGGAGATCTGTGTTGGACAGCACCGGGTTGGCCTTGACGCCCGCTGTCCAGACCAGCGTCTCGGCCTCGAACTGGTCGCCGTCGGAGAGCACGATGTGCCCGCCCACGCAGGACTCCAGCCTGGTGTTGAGGCGCACGTCGATGTTGCGCTTGCGCAGCTCCTCGACGGTGTAGCGACCCAGGTCTTCACCGACCTCAGGCAGGATCCGCCCGGTCGCCTCGACCAGCACGAAGCGCAGATCGGCCGGCGAGATGTCCTCGTAGTAGCGGGTCGCGTAGCGCGCCATGTCCTCCAGCTCGGCGAGGGCCTCGATGCCCGCGTAGCCGCCACCGACGAACACGAACGTGAGCACGCAGCGCTGCAGCTCGCGGTCCGTGATCGAGGCAGCGATGTCGAGCTTCTCGAGCACTTGGTTGCGCAGGGTGATGGCCTCTTCCACCTGCTTGAAGCCGATGCCCATCTCGGCGAGCCCCGGAATGGGCAACGTCCGCGCGATCGATCCTGCTGCAAGCACGATGTGCTCGTACGTGAGGTCGTAGGGCTCGCCACGGGTCGGGACAACCCGCGCGACGCGCCGAGCGTGGTCCACCTTCGTCACCCGGCCATTGAGGACCTCGCAACTCGACAGGACACGTCGCAACGGGACCACGACATGGCGGGGCTCGAGGCTGCCCGCGGCCGCTTCGGGAAGGAACGGCTGGTAGGTCATGTAGGACCGCGGGTCGACGACGATGATCTCGACGGTGCGCCGGCGCAGCTCGGGTTTGAGCTTCTTCTGCAGCCGCAGCGCCGTGTACATGCCGACGTAGCCCCCGCCGACAACCAGGATGCGCGTGCGCGCCTGAGTCACTGGCAGGGTCTGGGCCATGTCTGGAGCGTAGGCGCGTCCAGGTCGGCGCGGGCGAGCACTCCGGAGAAAAGCCCGTCGAGCATGGGCTCGGTCAGCCGGCCGGTGAACGTGTTCTGCTGGCTGGGGTGGAAGCAGCCCAGCAGCAGCAGCCCGCTGAGCTCGACCTCGGCGCCGTGCCCGAACGTGGGCAGCGGCCGGGGGACCTGCCACCCGGCCCGTTCCAGCGCGGACAGCGTCACCCCCCAGGCGAACCCGCCGAGCGCCACGACCACCCTGGCCGCGGGCAGCAGCACGGCCAGTTCTGCGTCCAGCCAGGGTGCACAGGTGTCCCGCTCCAGCGGGGTCGGCGCGGCGGCCGGGGGCGCGCAGCGGACCGCGGCGACGAGCCGGGTGGCGACCAACCGCTGGCCGTCCGCCGCGTGCGTGCTCGTCGCCGCGGTCGCGAGCCCGGCCCGGTGCAGCGCGGCGAACAGCCAGTCGCCGCTGCGGTCCCCGGTGAAGACGCGCCCGGTGCGGTTGCCGCCGTGCGCGGCCGGCGCCAGCCCGACGATCAGCACCCGCGGTGACGGGTCTCCCCACCCCGGCACCGGTCGTCCCCAGTAGGGCTCGGCGGCGAAGAAGCGCCGTTTCTGCATGGCGACCGTCTCGCGCCACGCGACGAGCCGCGGGCACGCCCGGCAGACCGAAATCCGGGCGTCGAGCTCGGAGAGCGTCGGCGCGGCCGACGCAAGTCGTCGTACGTCATCATGTGTTGCTGCGACCGGAGTGTCGGCATCGGCCGGGTCTCCCGGCCAACCGGTGCCCGGCCGGACCGGGCTGTCGAACCGAGCCACCTAGAGGCGGCTCTTGAGCAGCTCGATGGTGCGCCGCCAGGCAGCGCGTGAGTGCTCCTTGTCGTGGACCTCGGGGCGCTGGTCGTTGAAGAACGCGTGGCTGGACCCGGGGTAGTCGTAGACCTCGACCGAGCCACCGGCCGTCTGGATGCCGTGAACCGCCTGCTGCAGCCCAGGAGCCTGCGACGTGCCGTCCTCCTCGGAGGCATGGATCATGGCGTCCTTATTGTGGTAGTTGCCCCACGTAGGCGCCATCTTCTCCCAGGGCAGTGCGGGATAGAAGCCGACCGCGACCTTGACCTCGTCGCTAATCGCACCACTCCACAAGGCGAGCGAGCCACCCATGCAGAAGCCGACCGCGCCGACCCCACGGCTGGTGACCTCATGCCGACCAACCAGGTAGCGCGCCGAGCCGCCGATGTCCTGAGCCGCCCGGTCCATCGCCATGCCCATCAGCAGTCGCTTGGCCTCGTCGGGCTCGTCGGTGGAGGCGCCGTGGTAGAAGTCCGGTGCCAGCACGACGAAGCCCTCCGCCGCGAACCGGTCAGCCACGTCCTTGATGTGGTCGACGAGTCCCCACCACTCCTGGATCACGATGACGCCGGGACCGCGGCCCGACTCGGGCACCGCCAGATAGCCGTCAGAGGTGGCACCGTTGCTCGCAAAGCTCACCATGTCGCCCACGGGCGGGCCTCCTCCAGGGGGGTGCGTCCTCTCAGCGTCGCACGGGGTTGTCCCCGGGCACCAGCCCGGGTCAGGCGAGCGACCAGGCGATGCCGTCGAGGATGTCGTGCTCGCTCACCAGGACGTCGCCTTGACCGACGGCCTCCACCAAGCACGCGAGGATCAGGGCACCCGCGCCGATGACGTCGACGCGGCCGGGATGCATGAACGGCAGGGCGGCACGCTCCGCACGGGTCATTGCGAGCAGGCGCTCGGCTACCGACCGCACCTCGGTGGCCGAGATCGTGGACCGGTGGATGCGCTCGGGCAGGTATGCAGGGAGGTCAAGCGCCATCGCCGCCACGGTCGTGACGGAACCCGCCAGTCCGACGAGCGTCGCAGTCTGCTCGATGGGGACTGTCTCGGCGCCAAGGCCGATCGCCGCTTCGATGTCGGCACGGGCCGCCGCGACCTGTTCCTTGGTCGGCGGGTCGTCGTGCAGGTGGCGTTCGGTCATCCGCACACACCCGACGTCGACGGACCGGGCGGCCTGCACCGACGTACCACCGAGCACGAACTCGGTGGACCCGCCGCCGATGTCGACGACGAGGAACGGCGTCTCGTAGCCGCCGTCGAGCAGCTCGCGGGTCGCGCCCATGAACGACAGCGCTGCCTCGTCGTCGCCGGAGATGACCTCCGGGTCCACACCGAGCGCTGCGCGAACGCCGGCGACGAATTCTTCGCGGTTGGCGACGTCGCGCGAGGCGGAGGTCGCGACGAACGTGACCCGTTCCGCCTTGGTGTCCTCGATCACGTGGGCGTAACGGCGGGACGCGGCGAACGTGCGCTTCAGCGCCGCGGGGGCGAACCGGCCGGTCCGGTCCACGCCCTCGCCGAGGCGGACAATCTCCATCCGGCGGTCGACGTCGGTGAGCGTGTTCCCCTCGATGTCGGCGACGAGCAGCCGGATCGAGTTGGTGCCGCAGTCGACGGCCGCGACCCGTGTCATGCCGGCTGCTTAACCGGGTCGGTCCCCGGCGAGACGCACGGACCGGCTTCCCACCATGGGGGAAGGGCCGCGAGGGCCTCGTCGCCGAGCGGGTTGGCGCCTGGTCCGGCAGCGAGCGCGTGCGCCACCAGGACGTGCAGGCACTTGACCCGGGCCGGCATACCGCCGGCCGAGATGCCGTCGATCTCCGGGACTTCCGCGATCTCGCGCCTGCGCCGCAGGTAGTCCTCGTGGGAAGCGAGGTAGCGGGCATGAAGATCGGGGTCGGTAGCCAGCCGCTCGTTCATCGCGCGCATCATCCCGCTGGCCTCCAGCGTGCCGACGGCGCTGTTCGCGCGCGGGCACGTCAGGTAGTACAGCGTCGGGAACGGGGTGCCGTCCGGCAGCCGCGGCGAGGTCTCGACGACGTCGGGCAAGCCGCACGGGCACCGGTGGGCCACGGCCCGCAGGCCACGTGGCGGCCGACCCAGCTGCCCGGCGACGGCGGCCTCGTCGGCCGGGTCCATCAGCGCTTCCCCGCGACCTCGACCGACTTCCACAGGTCGCCGAACCACGGCTGCTTCGCCACCGGCCTCGTTGCCCGCTCGCTGTCCGTCACGGGAGCGGAGGCCTCGTCCGGCTCGAGCACGATGTAGACCGTCTCGCCGGGCATCACGAAGTGCAGCCGCTCGCGGGCCTGCGCCTTGACGTAGGCGGGGTCGTTCCACCGCTCGCGAGCGAGGGCCAGGTCGGCGACGCGCTTCTCCTGCGCCGCGACCTTGGCCCGGTAGTCGCCGATGTCCCCCCGTTGCGAGAGGAACTCGCGCAGCGGATAGGCGAGCGAGATCGCCAGCATGCAGACCACGACCGCCAGCACGGCCGCTCGCCCCGTCAAGTTGGTACGACGAGCAGGTTGCTCGTCGGGCCCGCGCTTGGTCGCCATCGTGAGGTCAGGCTTGCAGCCGGGGGAACGCGGACCGGCCGGCGTAGCGCGCGGCGTCGTCGAGCTCTTCCTCGATCCGCAGGAGCTGATTGTACTTCGCGACCCGCTCCGAACGGGCCGGTGCGCCGGTCTTGATCTGGCCGCAGTCGGTGGCGACGGCGAGGTCGGCGATGGTGGTGTCCTCCGTCTCGCCGGACCGGTGGCTCATCATGGCTTTGAAGCTGTTGCGGTGAGCCATCGCCACGGCGTCGAGGGTCTCGGAGAGCGTGCCGATCTGGTTCACCTTCACGAGCAGCGCGTTGGCTGCGCCTTCGTCAATGCCGCGCTGCAGCCGAGTCGGATTCGTCACAAACAGGTCATCGCCGACGATCTGCACGCGGTCGCCGAGCTGACTGGTCATCGCCTGCCAGCCCTTCCAGTCCTCCTCGTCCAGCGGGTCTTCGATGGAGACCAGCGGATAGGACGAGACCAGGTCGGCGTAGTAGGCGATCAGGTCGTCTGCCGACGTGGCCGCTCCCTCGAACGTGTAGGACCCATCCTCGAAGAACTCCGACGCGGCGACGTCGAGTGCGAGAGCCACGTCGCGGCCGGGCTCGTAACCCGCCTGGCTGATGGCTGTCATGATCAGGTCGAGGGCGTCGCGGTTGCTGGGCAGGTCGGGAGCGAAGCCGCCCTCGTCGCCGAGGCCGGTCGCGAAACCGCGTTCCTTCAGGACAGCCTTGAGGGAGTGGTAGACCTCGGTGCCCCACTGCAGCGCCTCATGGAACGTGGTCGCTCCGATCGGCGCGACCATGAACTCCTGCACGTCGACCGCGGTGTCGGCGTGCGCGCCACCGTTGAGGATGTTCAGCATCGGCACCGGCAGGACGTGGGCGTTGGGCCCACCGACATACCGGAAGAGGGGCAGCTC
>JBDUAP010000012.1:0-16396 GCA_040004585.1 Sporichthyaceae bacterium | reverse complement strand
TGGAGAACGTGGGCATCGTGGTCGAGGACCTCGCGGCCGCGACGGCGTTCTTCGTCGAGCTCGGGCTCAAGGTGCTGGGTGAGGGGCCGGTCCAGGGCGACTGGGTGGACCGCGTGGTGGGGCTCGAGGGCGTCCGCGTAGACATCGCGATGTTGGAGACTGTGGACGGTCACGGACGGCTCGAGCTGATGCAGTTCCAGGCCCCAACGGCCCGCGGTGGCGACCAGCACGCGCCGGCGAACACCCTCGGCATCCGCCGGGTCGCATTTGCCGTCGATGACATCGACGCCGCCGTCGCCGGGTTACAAGCCCGTGGCGTGGAGCTCGTTGGCGAGGTGCAGCGCTACGAAGACAGCTATCGGCTCTGCTACGTCCGCGGCCCGGAGGGGATCATCGTCATGCTTGCGGAGCAGCTCGGCTGAGGGCTCCGGACGGCCCGCTCGGTGATTCATCCGATGCTAATTGACATAATGTAGATTATCGGCGCAAGTGTGAGCGTGCGGCTCCGTCAGCGATCCACGCGTCAGCCTTCTGGTAGAGCAGCGAAATCACGCTTGGCCTTCCGGTACCACCCCATGCCTGCGATGGGGTTCTTCCACCGACCCTGCATCTCCTTCAACGCGGCCTGGTGCGTCTCGTCACCACTGGCGACCACCTCTTTCAGATGGCTGTCCTGCGCCTTGATGACATCGTTGGCCGTCTTTCCGTGGTGTCGGAGATCGCAAGGCCCACCGAGCTGTTTGCAGGTCATCGTCTTCATGGAGTCGCTTCCCTTGGTCGTCATTGGTGATCGGACCTCACGCTAGGTGCGGCACCGGGGTCGGTGCTTCTTGATACCTGATCGATCGGGCCCCGGCGATACCAGGCTCACACCGCCATCGGAGTTGCTCGTCTTCAGGAGTGCCCACGAGGTGCCGACAGAGGCAAGAGTCCATCAAAGGCCACTTCACGGGGCGCACGTCCCGGCTAGCGTCCTTTGTCCCGACCGCAGCCGAATGGGACGTTGCTCGTGCGCCTCGCCGCAGTCCGCTCCACGCCCACCGGCGCTCGCCTGCTCGTCCTGGGGCTCGCGGCCGCTCTCGTGGTCCTGACCACCGGGTCTGCCCGCGCCGACGAGCCCTCCCTGAACCAGCTGCACGAGCAGCAACGCAAGGCCGCCCAGCTCGACCGGCTCGCTCATCAGGAAGTAGTCAAGACCAGGGACGCCGCCGGTCGCCTGGCCGACCTGGCAGCCGAGGCCGGCAAGGCCCTGGACGCCTATGTGACCCTCCGCGACGCCGCTTTCAGCGCGCGCGCCGAGGAAGCTGCCCAGCGCGAGCTGTACGACGCGGCCCGCCTGCTGGCCATCCGGGAGCGGTCCACCCTGGGCCGCATCGCCGCGGCCACCTACCGCAACGGCGGCGGGGCCAACCAGATGGCCTTGCTGGCCTCGTTGCTTGCATCCCGCAGCATCACCGATATGGGCCGCGGCGCCGCCGACCTCGAGTGGGCTGGCAACCAGCAGAGCTACACCCTCGACCGGGTCCGCGCAGCCGAGGCCGAGGCGGCTCGCGCCGCCGACGCCGCCGACGCGGCAAAGGCGAAGGCGGAAGACGCCGAACGCCGGGGCCGGATCGCCAAGGAGCGTGCCGACCAGCTCGTCAACGCGCAACGCGCGCTTGTAACAGCACTCGCGGAGAAGGCGCGCAGCACCAGGAACGCTGCCCGCCAGGCAGCGAACGAGGCCGCGCAGATGGCCCACGCCCGCCAGGTTGCGGCACAGCGTCGCGCCGCCGCAGAGCGGCAGCGTCAGGCCGCGGTACGCCGTGGCGAAGCCGTTCGGTTCAACGCCACCGCAGCCGGCAGCGGCGCATGCCGTGGCGGGGACCTGTCGGCCTACCCCAACGGCGAGATCCCCCGCGAGATGCTCTGCCCGCTCTGGGGCGCCGAGTGGCACGTCCTGCGGGCTGACGCCGCCGCCACGTTCAGCTCCATGAGCAAGGCTTACGCCGCCACCTTCGGTCGCCCGATCTGCGTCACCGACTCCTACCGCAGCTACGAGATGCAGGTGGACGTCCACCGCCGCAAGCCAGGGATCACCGCGACTCCCGGAACGAGCAACCATGGCTGGGGCACTGCCGTCGACCTGTGCGACGGGGTGCAGTCCTTCAACACGACGACCTACCGGTGGATGCAGAACAATGCCCCGCGCTTCGGCTGGTTCCACCCGTCCTGGGCTGACCAGGGCGGTTCGCGACCTGAGCCGTGGCACTGGGAGTTCGGCGGCTGATCGGGTGCGAGCGCACCTCTAGTCTGTGCGCATGCGGCAGACCTCCGGTCCGGATGCCTACGCATTCCTCGACCACGAGGGGCCCATCGCCTTCGCCCATCGCGGCGGTGCCGACGGCGGCGTGGAGAACTCGATGCGCGCCTTCCAACAGGCGGTCGACATGGGTTACCGCTACGTCGAGACCGATGTCCATGCAACGTCGGACGGCGTCCTCCTCGCGTTTCACGACCGCAGCCTTGACCGCGTCACCGATCTGACCGGGAAGATCGCGGCCCTCCCCCACTCTCACGTGCGGCAGGCGCGGATCGCCGGGTCCGAGCCGATCCCGACGCTCGAGGACGTGCTCGGTACCTGGCCACAGCTGCGCGTCAACATCGACGTCAAGGCCTTCGCTGCGACCGGCCCGCTCGTCGACGTCATCCGACGAACTGGCTCCGTCGAGCGAGTCTGCGTGGCCGCCTTCTCCGAGCGCCGCATCGCCGCCGTACGCCGGGCCCTGGGATCGCGCCTGTGCACAGCTCTCGGCCCATCGCGCGTCGCTTTGCTGCGGGCTGCCTCGACGTCGCGGCTGGCCGGTCTGCTCGCGCCGCGCACCGTGCCGTGTGCGCAGGTGCCCGACCGGGTCGGACCTCTGCGGCTCGTCACACCGAAACTCGTGGACCTCGCACATCGGCACGGCGTACGCGTGCATGTCTGGACCATCGACGACGCCGATGAGATGCGGCGGCTGCTCGACCTCGGGGTGGACGGCATCATGACCGACCGCATCGACACGCTTCGCGACGTGATGGCCGAACGCGGCAGCTGGCCCACATGAGCGCCGGTCTCGAAGCGGAGGACACCGGCTGCACCGACCGACGTCGGCGGCGCGAACAGCGCGGGTGGTACTGGTACGACTGGGCCAACTCGGCGTACGCGACGACGGTCGTCGCGGTGTTCTTCGGTCCCTATCTCACCTCGGTGGCCCGCAATGCCGCGTGCGGCATGATGGTCACCGACGCCAACCCCTGCCCCATCGACGACGCGCGCCTGCATGTGCTCGGGCTCTCGATCCCCCCCGGTGCCTTCTACTCCTACGTGCTCAGCGTTTCGATCATCGTGCAGGTCTTCGTGCTCCCCGTAACCGGCGCGATCGCCGATCGCTCGGTGCACAAGAAGGAGATGCTCGCCGGGTTCGCGTTCCTCGGATCGCTCGCGACGATGGGCATGTACGCCGTGCACGGTGACCGTTACCTGCTCGGCGCGGGCCTCTACCTGCTGGCGAACGTCGCGTTCGGTGCCTCCGTCGTCGTCTATTACTCGTTCCTGCCGCAAATCGCGTCGGCGGACGAGCGTGATGCGGTGTCGGCGCGCGGATGGGCGCTCGGCTATCTCGGTGGCGGCGTGCTGCTGCTCGCCAACCTCGTGCTCTACAACGCGCGGGACTCGCTCGGGCTCTCGACACCGGATGCGGTGCGGATCAGTCTGCTCTCTGCCGGCGTCTGGTGGGCGATGTTCACTCTTGTCCCGCTGACCCGGTTGAGGCGGCACGAGCCGTCGCAGGAGATGACCGCGCCGGTCCCCGGCTCGGTTCTGACGGCCGGCTTCCGGCAACTGCGTCGGACCATCTCTGGGGCCCGTGCCTATCCGCAGACGCTCGCGTTCCTGCTGGCCTACCTCGTCTACAACGACGGCATCCAGTCGGTGATCGCGCTAGCCAGCGTGTACGGCGTGGAGGAGCTGGATCTCGAGCAGTCGACGCTGATCTCGGCCATCCTGCTGGTCCAGTTCGTCGCCTTCCTCGGGGCCCTGCTGCTCGGCCGGCTGGCTGCCCGGTTCGGGGCCAAACGAGTGATCCTCGCGAGCCTGGTCCTCTGGACCGCCACCGTCGGGGTGGCGTACTTCCTGCAGGCGGGTCAGGCCGCACAGTTTTTCGGCCTGGCCGCGTTGATCGGGCTGGTCCTCGGCGGCAGCCAGGCTCTGTCCCGGTCGCTGTTCTCCCAGCTCATCCCCCGGGGCAAGGAGGCGGAGTACTTCGGCCTCTACGAGATCAGTGAGCGCGGGACCAGTTGGGTCGGTGCCCTTACCTTTGGCCTGATCTACCAGCTCACGGGCAGCTACCGCAGTGCGATCTTCTCGCTGGTGACCTTCTTCGTGATCGGGTTCGTGCTGCTGGCCCGAGTCGACATCCGGCGTGCGGTGCGGGAGGCTGGTAACGAGCAGCCCTCGCTGGTGTGACCCAGGTCACACCCAGGTCACACCCTGGTCACGTGAGGACGGGTCCCGGTTCGGCCGCCGACGAGCGGGAATCCTGACCCGTACACGCTCGTTGTACCTACCGATGGGCAGTCAGCCCGTCGATTCGCGGGGACATTCCAGGAGGAACCATGGCCGAGCGAGCATTGCGCGGCTCACGACTGGGCGCTCAGAGCTACGAGACCGACGCCGGTGTCGAGATGGCGCCCCGTCAGAGCATCACCTACAACTGCCCCGACGGGCACCGGTTCGCGATGCCGTTCTCCCTCGAGGCTGACGTTCCAGATGTCTGGGAGTGCACGGTATGCGGCGCCGAGGCGCTGCGGATGGACGGCACCCGACCGGAGCCCAAGAAGGGCAAGCCCGCCCGCACCCACTGGGACATGCTGCTCGAGCGTCGCAGCATTAAGGAGCTCGAGGTCCTCCTCGCGGAGCGACTCGAGCACCTGCGTTCGGGCCCCGCGCCGGCCAAGGCCAGCGCCAGCCGGACCCAGCGCAAGAGCGCCTGACTCCCACCCCACCATCGGCCCCAAACCCCGGGTCGCGTCGTTGCCCCCTGGCGACGCGGCCCGGTCGCATGTCCGGGGTCAGGCCGACGGTCCGCCGATCGCGCCCTCGCTGGGCGGGTCATCGGGACGGGGTTGCTCGTCCCGGACCAGCTCGCCGGGCACGGTCCGCGTCCGGCCACGACTCGTCCGGGTCTGCGGCACCCGCCTGGCCACCAGGGCTGACGCCCTGCGGGCGGCGAACCAGCCCAGCGCCCGGCGCGCGATCGGTCGGGTCACCGGCAGGATCAGCAAGAACCCGAACACGTCGGTGATGAAACCCGGCGTCAGCAGCAGTGTCCCGCCCACCAGCACGAGGGCGGCGTCCGCGAGCTCCCTGCTCGGCAGCCGGCCGGTGCCCATCGCGGTCTTCAGCGCCGACCAGGCCCGGCGGCCCTCCCGTTTCACCAGCCAGGCACCGATCGCGCTCTCGATGAGCAGCAGCGCGATCGTCGGGAGGGCACCGATCGCCTGACCGACCTGGACGATCACATAGATCTCGACGATCGGGACGATGAGGAACAGCACGACCAAGAGGACAGCCACGGCTCAGCCTCCCTTGCCCAGCAGGCCCCGCAGCTGCCCGAACCTGTGCGCGATGCCCCAGATCGTGACCCGCCAGAGCGCCTCGCGCACGATCGATCCACTCATCTTGCTGGTGCCTAGTTCGCGTTCGACGAAACCGATCGGCACCTCGGTGACCATGAAGCCGCGCCGCACGGCGCGCCAGGCAAGTTCCACCTGAAAACAGTAGCCCGTGCTGTTCACGTCTTCGAGCGTGAGCGCTTCGAGGGTCCCTCGGCGGAAAGCCCGGAAGCCACCGGTCGCGTCACGTACCTCGAATCCGAGCATCAGCCGGACATAGGTGTTGCCTCCGCGGGAGAGCAGCTGGCGGCGGAGCGGCCAGTTGATGACATGCCCTCCTGGCACCCATCGTGAGCCGAGCACGAGGTCAGCCGCGGAGATGGCGGTCAGCAGGTCGGGCAGCTGCTCGGGCTGGTGGGAGCCGTCGGCGTCCATCTCGACCAGCACGTCGTAGCCGCGCTCGAGCCCCCACCCGAAGCCGGCGACGTACGCCGCGCCGAGGCCCTGCTTGCTGGCTCGGTGCATCACCTGCACCTGCGGGTCATCCGCCGCCAGACCGTCGGCCAGGTCGCCGGTGCCGTCCGGGCTGCCGTCGTCGACGATGAGGACATCAGCAGCCGGGACAGCCGCCCGCAACCTGCCGACGACGCGTACGACGTTGTCCTTCTCGTTGTAGGTCGGCACGATGACCAGCACCCGCTCGGACGTGGAACCCTCGCCAACAGGCTGGGTCACGACGCGCTCCGCTCGCGGCGAGCGGCGACCGTGGCCGCTGCCGCAGCGGCGACCCCGAGCGCCGCGAGCACCCACTCCGGCACCGCACCCACCCTGCTGGCCAGCGTGCGCGACGTGCGCAGCGGGACACGGGCGATCAGGGTCTTGGTCGTCAGCTCGCCGGTCCGGGCCTGCACGTGACCATCCGGCATCACCACCGCGCTGATGCCGCTGGTCGCCGCCACCAGCACGGCCCGACCGTGCTCGATCGCACGCAACCGCGACATGGCCAGCTGCTGCTGGGGCTGGCCCGTGCCGTTGTAAGTCGCGTTGTTGGTCTGCACCACCAGCACCTGGGCTCCTCCGTCGACGACGTCGCGCACGATTGCGTCGTAGGCGATCTCGAAGCAGATCACATCACCCACCCGGGCCGGACCGAGATCCAACACACCGGGTCGCGACCCCGCGACGAAGTCCCGCGGGATCTGGTCCAGTCGGGAGATGAGCCCGCTGAGCTGGTCGCGGAACGGGATGTACTCACCGAACGGCACCGGGTGCCGCTTCACATAGCGCTGGCCGGGCCCGGTATGGGGCAACCACACGATGCCGGTGTTGGTGACGTGATCGGCACCAGGCCCCTGGAGGACCGCCCCGACGAGAACCGGAACGCCCACCGCGTCGACCGCGCGTTGGATCAGGTTGTACGCATCAGGATTGATGAACGGGTCGATGTCGGAGGCGTTCTCCGGCCAGATCACGATGTCGGGGCTGGGCACGCGGCCGGCTGCGATGTCGGCCGCAAGCTTCTCCGTCGCCGCCACGTGGTTGCGCAGCACCTGCTGACGTTCCCCGAGGAACCCAAGACCCGCCTCCGCGACACCACCCTGGACGAGTGCCACCGTGATCGTGGGACCGCCGGCGGGCCGTTGGATCGCCAACCCGAGCAGCGGGACAGCAACGGCGGCGAGCAACGCCCCGAGTGCCACGGCGCGACCACGCCAGCGCAGGAGGGCCAGCGCGAGCAAGCCGCCGGATAGCGCGGCTGCGAAGGTCACGAGGGGTGCCCCACCCCACGCGGCGTACGGCGTGAACGGTGAGCCGGTCTGGCCGAACGCAAGGCGCCCCCACGGGAAGCCGCCGAACGGGATGGTGGCCCGGCCGAGCTCCTGAGCGACCCACAGACAGGCGGTCCACAGCGGCCACAGCGGCAGCCGGGAGACCGCGGGGAACAGCGCCGCCATCGCCGCCACGAAGGCCGCCTCGAGGAGGGTCAGCGCGATCCAGGCATCCACCCCGATGACCTGCATCCAGGCCAGCAGCGGGAGGAACGTCGTGGTGCTGTGCACGAGTCCCAACACAGCGGCACGCCGGGGGCGTTGTCCGCGACAGAGCAGGGCCAGCCAGGCGATTGCCGGGATCGCGAGCGGCCATGCGTCGTACGGCGGGAAGGCGAGCGTCGCCAGCAGTCCACTGGCAGCTGCGCCGAGCACGCGGGCCCACCATGGCCACGGCGCGCGCAGGCCCGATGCGGCGGTGCTCACCGTGTGCAATGCCTCCCGGGCGGGTCGGGTCCCGACCGCGACCGTACATGCCCGCACGCAGGTCCGGGCACGGGAGAGGGCCCGCACCGCCCTTCGGACCGACGGGGCCCGGCCGGCTGCCGGAACTCCTCGCCGTTGTCTACTGGGCGGTGGGGCCCTTCCCGTGTCTCACCCCGGCGGTTCCCCTCTCCCTCTCCGTCCTGCACTGCGACGGCGGCGGTCGGACCTGGCACCCGGACGGCGCTTGCGCATTGCGCCGTCCCTTGGCCCGAAGCCGTTGATCATGTCGCGGAGAAAGGTTGATCCGCTGGAATGTCCTGTGGTGGACCCCTGAACCTTTGCCGTCCGGTCTCCTGCTGTCAACCGGCCGTTCACCTGCGCAAACGTGCAAAGCCGCAGGTGGGCGGGGCTGTCCCGAGGCTTGCATTTTCTGAGGTTTTTCAACGGATCCGGCGTGTTCGGACCGACACGCCAGATCGGTATCGTCCGTTTGGACTATGCGCATAGTTCAGGCGGTGGATGCCGCCGATGGCACGACCACGGTTCCGCGTGCGGTGACAGCCACCAGAGGCGGCTCGAGGACTTCCGCAGCAGACGCGGCGGCACCCGGTCTGGCCCGGGCGACCACCCTGGCCTCCAGCTCGAGGTCTCGGCTGCGCGTCCCGACCCTGGTGACAGTCGCGGACACCTCCACCACGTCCCCGGCCTGGACCGGGGCACGGAACTGGACGTCGGCGTAGGAGGCGAACAGGCCCTCGTCACCGTCGGTGCTGATGCACACCTCGGTCGCTACGTCGCCGAAGAGACCGAGCACGTAGGCCCCGTCGACGAGGTTGCCGCCGTAGTGCGCATGCGAGTGGGGCACGTAGCGCCGATGTGTCACCACGAGTCCCAACCGCGCGTCCTGGGTCATGGGTCACTCCTCGACGTCAGCGCGTGCACGAGATAGCTCGCCACCTCACCCGGTGTGGTGCCGCGACCGAAGATGCGGTCGACGCCGAGCGCTGCGGTGGCGGACGAATCGAAGCGCGGACCTCCAACGACGAGCAACGGCGTCCGCCCGGTCGGGTAGGCCTCACGGAACGCCGCCGACATCTCGCGGGTGTTGGTCAGGTGCGCATCGCGTTGGGTCACCACCTGCGACACCAGCACCGCGTCAGCCTTCTCGGCTCGCGCGGCCGCAACCAGCTCGGGCACCAGCACCTGGGCGCCGAGATTGACGACCTTGATCTCCCGGTAGTACTCGAGGCCCTTCTCACCGGCGAACCCCTTGATGTTGAGGATCGCGTCGATGCCGACGGTGTGCGCGTCGGTGCCGATGCACGCGCCGAGGACCACGAGCTTGCGTCGCAGCCGGCGTTTGATGGCGGCGTTGACATCTTTCGCGCTGAGCAATGGGAACTCGCGCTCCACGACGTGCACAGCGGAGAGGTCGACGAGATGGTTGACCTGCCCGTAGACGATGAAGAACGAGTAGTCGGGTCCCATGGCCTTGGCGTGAACTAGCAGCGCGGGGTCCATGCCCATCTTTGCGGCGAGTTGCAGTGCAGCACCCTCGGCAACCTTGTCGTGCGGCACCGGAAGGGTGAAGGACATCTGCACCATGCCGTCCCCGGTCGTGTCGCCGTAGGGACGGATGACGGTCTTCTCGTTCATCGCGGCTCACCGCCCTCGAGGATGTCGGTCGCCGGGTTCACGTAACCGGGGGCGTGAGCGACAACGCCGTCGTACCCCTTGCCCGCATCTGCCGGTCGCTTCATGAGTCCGAAGGTCCCGTCTGCGATCGCCGACAGAAGCGCTGTGTCTCCCGGCTCGGCGGTGATCCGCTCCAACAGCTCGACCGCCTCGGCCAACACCTGGTTGGCCCGTCGGTTGATGAAGCCGCTGGGTGCGGGGTGGAAGTCCTCGTGCAACTTGCCGGCGGACTCCATCACGTAGCGCACATTCTGCAGGGCCAGGTCGCGGTCGGACAGGAAGGGTGTGACCACTGCCTCGGTCATCATCCCGACCAGCAGGATGCCTTGTCCCGTCATCGCGCCGACCAGGTTGAAGAAGCCGTCGAGCAGGTATCCGCGAAAGACGTCGCCGGTCATGTGCTTCGTCGGCGGCATCCACTTCAGAGGGGCGTCGGGGAACAGCTGTCGCGCCAGCAACGCGTGTGCCAGCTCGAGGCGGAACGAGTCGGGCACCTCGGGGTTGATCTCGAACGCGTGGCCCAGCCCGAGCTGCCAGTTCTCCAGACCCGCTTCCTTGGCGAAGTACTCGTTGAGGAGCTGGCTCACGGTCACGGTATGCGCCTCGTCGACGGCGTCGGCGGTCGTGAGGTAGTTGTCTTCGCCGGTGTTGATGATGATGCCGGCGCGGGCGTGGATCTGCCGGGAGAAGCGCTGGTCGACGAACGTGCGCACCGGGTTGATGTCGCGGAAGAGGATGCCGTACATCGAGTCGTTGAGCATCATGTCGAGCCGCTCGAGTCCGGCCAGCGTCGCGATCTCCGGCATGCACAGCCCGGACGCGTAGTTGGTGAGCCGCACGTAGCGCCCGAGGTCGCGGGAGACGTCATCAAGGGCCGCGCGCATCAGCTGGAAGTTCGCCTGCGTGGCATAGGTGCCGGCGTAGCCCTCGCGAGTCGCTCCCTCCGGCACGTAGTCGAGCAGCGACTGACCGGTCGAGCGGATGACCGCGATGACGTCGGCTCCCGCACGGGCGGCGGCCTGTGCTTGCGGGATGTCCTCGTAGATGTCTCCGGTAGCCACGATGAGATAGATCCACGGCGTACGGGGTGCGTCGCCGATGCGGCGAACCATTCGCTCGCGCTCCTGGCGCCGTCGGTCGATCGTGCGGATCCCGGCGCCGACCTGACGGGTGGCCGCGCGGGTCGCGCGGGTGTGGTCGCGCCCCTCGGGGATCCGGAAGGCCACTCCCCCGGTAGCGGCCTTCTGGGCCAGCTCGGTCAGGTCGTGATGACCGCCGGTCAGCAGGGCATCCCACACCGGGAGTGCCACGCCGTGCTCGAGGCCGACCTCGGAGCGGACCGCATCGACCAGCCGGTTGACCCAGGGGATGCCGTCCGGGTCGGCACCACTGACACCGGCGAGGCGCAGCACAGCACGCTCGACCGAGACCGTCGTGTGCGTGCGGGCAAGGTGGACGATGGGCTTGCCCGCCTGCCTGGCGAGGGTGCGGGCCCGGCGCACGACAGCTGGGTCGAGCGCGAGCTTGCGCGGGTAGCGGGTCGTGCTCACGGGCAGTCCGGTCCTTCGGCAGTGTTGGGTGATCCTACGCGGCAAAAATCTGTCGACCCCGTACGACGGTGCGCCGGCAGGTCGGCAACGGTCGGCCAGGATCGAGGTCGGGCAGGCCCGGCTCGGTGACGTCCCAGACCGCGAACGTCGCCGCGGCCCCGACCTTCAGAACTCCACCGTCGTCACGGCCGGCGGCCTGCCATCCACCGCGGGTGTGCGCGGCAAAGGCTGCGGAGGGGTCCAGCCGGGCGGCGCTGGTGCGGTGATGCACGGCGGCCCGCACGGTGCCCCAGGGGTCCATCGGGGTCACCGGTGAGTCCGAGCCGAGAGCCAGGACGACGCCAGCGGCAGCCATCGCCGCGAACGGGTTGAGCGTCACGGCGCGCGCCACGCCAAGCCGCTCGGCGTACATGCCCTCTTCGCCGCCCCACAGGGCGTCGAAAGCCGGCTGCACCGAAGCGACGATGCCCAGGGCGGCGAGGGTGGTGATCATCGCGGCGTCGACCATCTCTACGTGCTCCAAACGGTGCCGGGTGGCGCGCACCGCGTCCGCACCGACTTTATCGGCCGCCTCGCGCAAGCCCGCCGTCACGGCCTCCAGCGCGCCATCACCGATCGCGTGGAACCCCGCTTGCAGGCCGGCCTGCGTGCAGGCGAGCACATGGTCGCGCACCTGTGCGGCGGTGAGGTAGGCGTGCCCGGACGAGTCGTCGTCGGCGTAGACCGACCGCAGGCATGCGGTGTGCGAGCCGATCGCCCCGTCCGCGAACAGGTCGCCGGCCGCGCCGACGGCGCCCAGCTCACGGGCCTTCTCGACGCCACCGAGCTCGCCCCAGTAGCCGATCACGTCCGGCCCGGGCTCACCCTCGGCCAGGGCGAGCACGCCGCGGAAGTCGTCCTCGCTCGAGATGTCCGGACCGCCCAGCTCGTGCACGCAGCCGATGCCCAACGAGGCGGCGTGCGCGAGGGTGGCCTGCTGCGCAGCCCGGCGCTGCCTCGGGGTGACGGACTCGCGGGCCACCCGTCGTACGACGTGGTGTGCCTCGGTCGTGAGGTGCCCGCTGTCGGAGAACCCGTCCGCGGCGCGCACCTCGGGCACGGCTGCCAGCAGGGCCGAAGACACGACGGCCGAGTGCACGTCGATGCGGCTGAGGTAGACCACGCCGCCGTAGGACGCCCGATCGAGCTCCTGACGGGTCGGCGGCCGGTGCTCCGGCCAGGCGGTCTCGTCCCACCCGTGGCCCAGCACGACACCGCCGCGGCGTGCTCGGCAGAACGTCTCGACGCGCTGCAGGCACTCGGCCAGGTCGGCACAACCGATCAGATCAAGACCCGCGAGTGCGATGCCCGTCGAGGTTGCGTGGACGTGGGAGTCGACAAAGGCGGGCGTGACCAGTCGGCTCTCGAGGTCGACAACGTCGTCGACACCGTCAGCGAGACCGTCGGCTGCGTCGTCATCACCGAGCCAGCCGACCGCTCCTCCGTCGACGACCATCGCCGTCGCGCCGGTAATGGCGTCGGTGAACAGGTGGCCGTTGCGGTAGAGCGTCGTCACGGCGCCATCCGGCTCTCGAACATCCGGCGGACACCCGGCTCCGCGCGAAAGAGGTCCATCGCATAGCCGGCGTGCCCGGGTACGAAGCCGTTGCCGACCAGCATGGTGACGTCGGCCGCGAGGCCTTCGGCGCCCAGAGCTGCGGCCGAGAACGACGTCGCCATCGAGAAGAAGATGACGGTCCCGCCCTCGGCAGTGGCCAGGATGGCGCCGTGCTCGCAGCCGGGCACGTCGACGCAGACCACGGTGATGTCGGCCCGGCCCCCGAGCTTCTCCTCGACCGCGCCGGCCAGCAAAACCGGGTCACGGGCGTCGGCGAGCGCGACGGCATCGGCCAGACCGGCTTCCTGGAGCAGGGTGGCCTCGCGCTCGACCGGGACGATGCCGACCGTACGGCGGGCGCCCGCGCGCCGGGCAGCCGCCAGCGACATCGAGCCGCTCTTGCCTGCACCGCCGATGACCGCGACGGTCGGGGGCGCGCCCCGCTCGACGTACGCCGCGACCACGCGGGCGGTCAACGCGGGTGCGCCGCAGACGTCGAACACCGCCATCGCCAGCCCGTCCGGGAGGTCACCGGGGAGGACGGCCGCGATGGACCGGCCGAACAGGATCGCCGAGCCCTCCGCCAGCACCTGCTCGGAACGTCCGTCCCAGCGCTGCAGCCCGTCGGTGATGACCAGGGGGGTCAGGCTGAGCGACACCAGGCTGGCGACCCGATCGCCGACCTGCAGCCCGAGGGTCGACGCCGGCCCGACCTCGTCGACGACACCGATCAGCATCCCGCCGGAGCCCGTGACCGGGTTCTGCATCTTGCCCCGCTCGGCGACAATCGCGAGCACCTCCGCCCGGACCGCCGCGCCGTCGCCGGCGTGGGCGGTCTCCAACTGGCGGAAGGACGCGGCGTCGAGGTTGAGCCGCTCCACCCGCACCCGGACCTCGTCCGGCCAGATCGTCGGCGACGCGTCCAGGCGGGCGGCCGCCTGGGGCAGCGCGCCCGGGGGGTCGATCACCCGGTGCAGGCCGACCGGCGAGCCGGGGTGACGCTGGTCCACGAGCGGTCCCTTCGGGTCGAGGCGGGAAATCCTACGGTGTCGAGGTGGAGATGCCGAAGTATCTCCCGTAGTCTTGCTTACTGCCGGGAAGATAGGCACGTGAAGCTCGGCACATGAAGGTAGGCACGTGGCGGCCGCCAGGTGCTGCTGACGAGGAGCGCCCCCTTGAGCCAGTCGACCACCCGCCTCGCCGCTGCGTTGGCACAGCCCTATGCCTACCGGCGGGTCGAGCTCGTGGAGCCCGACTGGCGCCGCCTGCCCGGCTGGCGCGACGTGACCGCCCAGGAGTGGGCGGACGTGCAGTGGCAGCGGGCGCACTGCGTGAAGAACATCAAGCAGCTGCGCGCCCTGATGGGTGACCTTCTCGACGACCGCTACTACGCCGACCTCGAGCGCGACCAGGCCGAGCGGGCCACCATGTCGATGCTGGTGCCGCCGCAGATGATGAACACAATGGTCCCCACCGGTCCGGCCGCCGGTCAAAGCTGGACCGAGGCCTTCTACGCCGACCCGGTGCGGACGTACATGCTGCCCGTGTTCTCCGACCGTCGTACCGACTGGCCGAGCCACCCGCACGCCACCCGCGACTCGCTGCACGAGCACGACATGTGGGTGGCCGAAGGTCTCACCCACCGCTACCCGACCAAGGTGCTCGCCGAGCTGCTGCCGACCTGCCCGCAGTACTGCGGGCACTGCACCCGGATGGACCTCGTCGGCAACTCGACGCCGGTGATCGACAAGCTGAAGTTCGACCTCAAGCCGGTGGACCGCTACGACGCGATGCTCGACTACCTGCGCCGCTCCCCCGGCGTACGCGACGTCGTCGTGTCCGGCGGTGACGTCGCGAACATGCCGTTCAAGAACCTCGAGGCGTTCGTCGCCCGCTTGCTCGACATCGAGAACATCCGCGACATCCGGCTCGCGACCAAGGCCCTGATGGGTCTTCCTCAGCACTGGCTGCAGGACGACGTTCGCGCCGGAATGGAGCGCTTGTCGACGGTGGCTCGCGCGCGTGGTGTGCACCTGGCGATCCATACCCACGTCAACAATGCTGCGTCGGTCACCCCGCTGGTGGCCGACGCAACAAGGGCGATGCTCGAGGCGGGCGTGCGCGATGTGCGCAACCAGGGCGTGCTCATGCACGGCGTGAACGCGACGACGAAGGACCTGCTCGATCTCTGCTTCGCCCTCCTCGACGGCGCCGGGATCATGCCCTACTACTTCTACATGTGCGACATGATCCCGTTCTCGGAGCACTGGCGGGTGTCGGTCAAGGAGGCCCAGAAGCTCCAGCACGGCGTCATGGGCTACCTCCCCGGCTTCGCCACCCCGCGGATCATCTGCGACGTGCCGTTCGTCGGGAAGCGCTGGGTGCACCAGATCGAGGACTACGACGACGTCCGGGGCATCTCGTACTGGACCAAGAACTACCGCACCGGCATCGAGACCAGCGACGCCGACGCTCTTGACCGCCGCTACGAGTACTACGACCCGATCCACACCCTCCCCGAGGCGGGTCAGGCGTGGTGGCGCGAGCACGGTCCGTCCGTCGACCATGTCGCAGCATCCGAGCGTGCCGCAGCATCGAGGGCGGCAGCCGCAGACTCAGTGGAAGCGCCCGACGCCCTCCTCACGTCCTCCTGACCCCCGATTTACCCGCCGCAAGCGGTGCGGGCTAACGGGGGCTGGCAGTGAGAGTGCGCATCGCGCGCGACCACGCCAGCGCGCTGGCCAGGGGGTCGACGGGTTGCGTCGGGGCGCGGTGCGCGAGCCGGGACAGCCGGACCTTGAGCACCGAGGCGTAGGACGGCACGCGCCGTGCCGTGCTTCGCGAGGCCCGCGCACCGGTTCCGGCCCGGACGGCCGGTCTCGGTGGTATGGGCGCTGTCAGCGCCTGCGCCGATCCGGAGGGGGCCCGGAAGATCTCGGTGACCCAGAGCTGGCCGCCAGAGCTGACGACACCCACGCCGACGTGACGCATGGCCGGGTTCAGGATGTTGGCGCGGTGCCCGCTGGACCCCATGAACGCCACGTGCACCACCCCGGGCGAAGCCCCGACACCGACGTTCTCCGCGAGGGACCGGTAGCAGCAGATGCCGGCCAGGCTGGAGTGGTACAGCGCGTTCCGCTCGGCCATCTCGGTCGAGTGGCGCCGAGCAGCTCCTACCAGGTCAGCGTGCACCGACACCGCCGGCAGCCCGGCCGCGGCCCGCGCGGCGTTGATCTTGGTCACCAGGGCCGACTCGGTCGTACTGGCGGAGGCTGCCGGCGTTCCGACCAGAGCGGAGACGGCCAGCGAGGTCGCGGCAGCCAGGACCAGGAGGGTGCGGCGCGGGGAAACGACTCATGACAAACCACATCCTGTCGTGGCACGGGGTCGGAGCGCCACCTGCCGAGTTCTTGCTCAGGCGGTGTCGCGGAAGATCTCGGTGACCCACAGGTAACCGCCGGACTGGACCACACCGACCCCGATCGCATCCCATCGGGACCCGAGGATGTTCGCGCGGTGGCCGGGCGAGTTCATCAGGGCCCTGTGCACGCGATAGAGCGTGGTGGCGTATCCGACGTTCTCCCCGACCGACAAATAGCAGCAGACCTTGGAGAGGTCGGAGTGGTAGAGCCGGTGCTGCCTGGCCATCGCCAGCGATTGCTCGT
>JBDUAP010000227.1:0-4848 GCA_040004585.1 Sporichthyaceae bacterium | reverse complement strand
TACCAGCCCAGCGCGTCGGGCAGGGCCAGGAGGCGCAAGGTCTCCGCGGTCGGGGCGCAGTCGACGATGACCAGGTCCCAGCGACCTGACCGCACCTGGTCGCGGACCTCGAGGAGGGCCAGGACCTCCTCGGCGCCGGGCAGGACGGTCAGTTCCTCGGCCTCGATGGGGTCGACACCCGCCGAGGACAGGACCGACATGAGGTAGCCCTGGATCTCCTGCCACGAGCTCTCGAACCGGCGCTGCGCGTCGACCTGCTGGACGAAGAGGCCGGTGTCCAGCTCCACGGGTTCGCCGGTGTCCGAGCCCACCGGTACGCCGAGCGCGTCTCCCAGCGAGTGAGCTGCGTCGGTGGAAAGGACCAGGGTCTTCCGCCCGCTGGCCGCCGCGAGCACGGCGGTGCCTGCGGCGACGGTGGTCTTGCCGACCCCGCCCTTGCCCGTGAAGAGGATGAGGCGCAGACCTACCCCTCCACTCGCTTCTTCAATTCCTTCAAGGCCGTGTCGATGATGACCTTCTCGGCCTTACGCTTGATCATCCCGAGCATCGGAATCTTGACGTCGACGGCGAGCTGGTAGGTCACGGTGGTCGTGTCGTCACCGTTGTCCTCGAGAACGTACGCGCCGTCCATCGACTTCATGATCTGGTCGGCCTTCACGAGGTGCCATCGCACCTCGGTATCGCCCTTCCAGGTGTAGGCGAGCGTGTACTCGTCCTTGATAGCACCCGCATCGAGGTCGAAGAAGACCTCCTTGGCCCGACCACCGGTGCCCTTCTTGGTGATCTCCGCCTTCTTCACCGCACCTGTCCACTTCGGATATGCCTCGAAGTCAGCGATGACGTCCATGACGTCAGCGGGTGCTGCGTTGATCGTGATGGTCGACTCGGTGCTCTCCGCCATGCCGTGGCGCCCTTCCTCCCGACCGTGCTGTCCCATGTCTGGAGGGTGAGGCTACCGGGTGCCACGTGCGGGCACGCACGGGTCAGACCATCATGCCGAGGACCGCCATCACGGCGAAGAGAAGCACGGCGATCATTGCCATACCGCCGACCGTCAGGGCGATGCGGGACCCCTTGGATTCCAGCCGACCGGACAACCCCGGCAGCGGCTTTGACGACTCAGCGGCGAGCAGGACCAGCATCGCGTCTGGGCTCAGCACTTCGCTCGCGTGAGCAGACCGGGTGGCCGGCTCGGAGTCGGACTCGGACTGATGGTGCTCGACCGTCGAGTCGTGGCGGGCATGCTTGCCTCGGCCGGGCCCGGTGACCGGCGTCGCTGGGGCGGATTCGGGCGCGCGTTCGGAACGAGCCTCGGCGGCCGGGGTAGGAGGCACGGTGACCAGGGCCGGATCGGGCCGCCGGGTCGCGTCCGGGGCAGGCCGGAGGTCGGCGTAGCAGAGCGTGCACCACTGGGCACCGATACGCGTGTGCGCACCGCAGCGCGGGCAGCCTGGCGGGACAGGTGTCACACCCTGGTCACTCGGCACCGCGCGGACCCTCCTTTACCGTCGCCAACCTGGGGTTACCCGGCTCCCGGCCAGCCTCCAGCTCGTCCTTGAGGTGGTGGGCGTGCCGCTTCCAGTCACGGGTCCGCCGGTCCCGCACTCGGTCCGGATGCCGGTTCGCCGGGTCCTCCGTGTCGGCGCGGACGAGATAGTGGAGCACCACCCCGTCGGCGACCGGCTCCAGCCAGATCTCCATCTCGCCCTCGAGTGGACCGCGCACGGCCCAGAGGACGCCTGCCGGCCCGCGGGAGCGTACGACGGTCAACTCCAGGTCCGGCCACCACAGCCGCCACCGTCCGGCATCAGCCACCACGGCGGCGACCTCGGTTGGCGCGGCCACGATGAACGTGTCGTCGGCGATCTCCACTCCCGCCACGATGCCAGCACCCTGCCCAGGCGGCGAGTTTGGCGCGCGATGCCTAACGGGGCCCGGCCTGGAGTCAGTAAGGTCACGCAGCACGAGCAGATGATCTCCCTGTCCCCAAGGAGCGACGGTGCACGAGTACGCCTCCCCCGTGCTGGTGGAGCAGCCCAGCAGCGGGAACCTGTCCGACATCACGGCCACCAACGCCGGCGAGACGCCCGACAAGGTGATCTTCGCCAGCCGGTCCGGCGACGGCTGGGCCGACGTGACCTGTCAGGAGTTCGCCGACGACGTGGCAGGGCTGGCCAAGGGGCTGATGGCCGCAGGCGTCGGGCACGGCGACCGCGTGGGCCTGATGTGCAAGACCCGCTACGAGTGGACATTGGTCGATTTCGCGATTTGGCACGTCGGCGGGGTGACCGTCCCGATCTACGAGACCTCCTCTGGGGAACAGCTGCAGTGGATCCTCAGCGACTCAGGAGCCGTCGGCTGCTTAGTCGAGACGACCGACCATGAGGCCGAGCTCGCGGAGGTCCGAGGCGAGCTGCCGAAGCTGGACAAGTCGTGGGTGATCGATGCCGGTGCGATTGAGGAACTCTCGACCTCCGGTTCCGACGTGTCCGACGACGACCTGGAGAAGCGACGCACCGCTACAGGGCCCGACGACCTCGCGACGATCATCTACACCTCGGGAACGACCGGTCGCCCGAAGGGCTGCGAACTCACACACGGCAACTTCCTCTTCGAGCTCGAGAACGTGGTCAGCGTCAAGAACTCCGATGTGACGTTGTCCCACGTCTTTCAGGACGACGACGCATCGACGCTGCTGTTCCTCCCGCTCGCACACGTGTTCGCGCGAGTCATCCAGGTAGGCGTGATCATGGCCCGCGGCAAGCTCGGGCACACCTCCGATGTCAAGTCGTTGCTGGACGACCTGGCGAGCTTCCAACCAACGTTCATTCTGTCCGTGCCCCGGGTCTTCGAGAAGGTATACAACTCGGCTGAGCAGAAGGCGGAGGCGGCCGGCAAGGGGAAGATCTTCCATGCCGCGGCAGAGACGGCCGTCGCCTACAGCGAGGCGCTCGACCAGGGCGGTCCCGGGTTCGGCCTGCGCGCCAAGCATGCGGCATTCGACAAGCTCGTCTACAGCAAGCTTCGAGGAGCGCTCGGCGGCCGGGTGAAATGGGCGGTCTCCGGCGGAGCGCCGCTGGGACAGCGCCTCGGCCACTTCTACCGCGGCATCGGGGTCACGGTTCTCGAGGGCTACGGACTGACGGAGACAACCGCGGCCTCGACGGTGAACACGCCCGAGCACATCAAGATCGGCACTGTCGGGCGACCGCTCCCGGGCGTGACCGTGCGCATCGGCGACGACGGCGAGGTGCTCATCAAGGGCGCGCAGGTCTTCACCGGCTACTACAACAACCCCGAAGCCACCACAGAGGCAATCACCGACGGCTGGTTCCACAGCGGCGACCTCGGCGAACTCGACGCCGACGGCTTCTTGCGCATCACGGGCCGCAAGAAGGAGATCATCGTCACCGCGGGGGGCAAGAACGTCGCACCGGGCGTGCTCGAGGATCGGCTGCGTTCGCACCGGCTGGTCAGCCAATGCATGGTCGTCGGCGACGCGCAGCCCTACATCGCCTGCCTTGTGACGCTGGACGAGGAGGCCCTGCCTGCCTGGCTCGAGCAACAGGGCAAGGAGTCCATGTCGATGGCCGAAGCCGCCGAGGACGACGACGTGAAAGCCGCGATACAGCAGGCCGTCAACGACGCCAACAAGGCCGTCTCCAAGGCCGAGTCCATCAAGAGGTTCAGCATCCTCGGCGTCGACTTCACCGAGGACAACGGCACGCTCACACCGTCCATGAAGCTCAAGCGCAATGTTGTCCTCAAGGAGTTCGCGGGCGACGTCGACGCCCTGTACACCTAAGGAGGGCCGACATCACGTGCCAGCCGCCGTCGACGTGCGTGACCTCACGATCCGGTTCGGCGACGTCGTCGCGGTGGCCGGTTTAGACCTGACCCTGGCGGCAGGAGCCTCGGTGGCGCTGGTCGGCCGCAACGGCGCCGGCAAGTCCACAACCCTGCGCGTGCTGGCTGGCGTGCTGCCGCCGACGAGCGGCGTGGTTTGGGTGGGCGGCGTCGACGTGGCCGCGGATCCGGCCGCGGCCAAGGCACGAGTCGGCTACTGCCCGGACGTCGGCGGGCTGATCCCGCGCGCCACCCCGTGGGAGCACCTGCAGCTGGCCGCCACCCTGCGCGGGCTTCCGACGGGTTGGCAGGACCGGGCCCGGGATCTGCTCGACCGCTTCGACCTCGGTGCGGTCAGCGACCGGGTGACTGCAGAGTTCTCGCACGGGATGGGCCGGCGGATGTCCGTGCTGCTCGCGGCGTTCCACTCCCCCGACGTCCTCCTGCTGGACGAGCCGTTCGACGGCGTCGACCCGATGGGTGTCGACGCCACCCTCGCGGTGGTGCGCGAGCTGCGGTTGCAGGGCGCCGCGGTGCTGGTGTCCACCCACCTGCTCGACCTCGCGGTGCAGGCGTGCGAGGAAGCCGTGGTGCTGCATCGCGGCTCGGTCGTGGCAGCCCGCCCAGCTGCCGAGCTGGCCGGCCACGACGGCGCCGCACGCTATCGGGAACTCCTCCGATGAGCAGCCAGCTGGCGCCACTGGTGGCTCTGCGCTGGACCATGGTCCGGTCATCGCAGGCCCGCTGGGGCTTCGCCGGCCTCGCGAGTGCGGCGGTGGCCCTCAGCGTCATCGCGGTCGCTGTCGGTCAGCTGGCAGCCCGCCACCGCTCTGTCGACGTGCTGCTCGTCGCGCCCTCGCTGTTCCTGGCCGTCGCCGTCGTATCGGTCCTCGCCCCGCTCGTGGCAGGCGGCGGCAACGAGCTGTTCCCTGAAGAGCAGCTGGTGGCCTACCCGATCACGCCGCGCACGGCGTACGTCGGCTCGCTCGCCCTGAGCCCGCT
>JBDUAP010000226.1:0-4877 GCA_040004585.1 Sporichthyaceae bacterium | reverse complement strand
CAACGGTGACTCCGCTCCCCGGCGGGCGCTCTGGTCCCGCAACGAGCCCGTTAGCGTCCTGGGTGCCTGGCGCAACGCCCATGGTCAGCAGGAGATCGACGAGCTCTTCACCGCCCTCGCCAACAGCTTCTCCGACTGCACGTCATACGCTTTCGACCTGCAGGCCTACGACGTGGTGGGCGACATGGCATACACGGCCGGGCTGGAGCACAGCTCGGCTTTGGTTGACGGTAAGCCGCGAACGTACACGTTGCGGGCCACCCAGGTGTACCGCCGCGAATCCGGCGAGTGGAGGGTCGCCCACCGCCATGGCGACACGGTAACCGAATGACGGTGTCCGACCCGGCACGCTGCTTTCAGGGCTAGCTGCGCTCGCCGCTCATCCGCTGGATCTCAAGCAGATCCGGACGTTGCCAGTCCACACCCACGAGCCGTGTCTCGATCTTTTCGCGGTGGAAAGACGTGCTTCGTAGGCTCGGTTGTCGTCGCCAATCTCGAGCTCTTGCCGACCAACGGTCGGGCGCCTTTTCACAAGCCTCTTGCGCTCGGCAGAGCTTGTTGTCCCGCGACTTCGAACTCGACCAGCGAAACCGGTACTGCCCGTCCTAGAGATCGGCGGCGTCCCGAACGGACGCCTCATGCGCTGGGTCGGTGGGATCGGCTGCCTGAATAGGGCAGGCTGCTGGCATGCACTTCGTGGGAGTCGACCTCGCGTGGAGTGACCGCAAGCCCACCGGGCTGGCCGTCCTGGACGGCGAGGGTTCGCTGCTCCACGTGTCGGCAGCGAGCACCGACGACGCAATCGCGACGACCTTGGCGCCGTACGTCGAGGACGACTGCCTGGTCGCGATCGATGCGCCGCTGATCGTTGCCAACGCGACCGGGAACCGGCCCGCCGAGGCCGCGCTGAACAAAGACTTCGCCCGCTTCGAGGCCGGTGCGCACCCGTCCAACACCGGGAAGCCGGAGTTCCGAGAACAGCCGCGTGGCGCCCGGATCGCGGCCCGGCTCGGGCTCGACATCAACCCGCGGTCGCGGCGCGTCCGCCGCGCGATCGAGGTCTACCCGCACCCGGCGACGGTTGCTCTGTTCCGTCTGGGTCGGACGCTGAAGTACAAGAACAAGCCCGGGCGTGACCTCGACCAGCTCCGCTCTGAATTGATTGCGCTGTTCGGACTGCTCGAGGGTCTCGCCGGCGCCGACCCCCCGCTCCTGGTCAACGGCCACCAGGCCGATCGCCACGCGGTGACGGACTGGCAGGCGCTACGCAATGCCGTGGAGAAGGCGGAACGCAAGAGCGAGCTGCGGGTGATCGAGGACCAGGTCGACGCGGTCATCTGCGCATACGTCGCCCTGTTCGCGGCCCGCGAGCCACAGCGGACGACAACGTACGGTGACTTCGAGACCGGCTACATCGTCACCCCGACACTGCCCGGGGACCTGATACCGACGCCGCGCGGGCCGCGGATTGCCCCGGAGCCCCGCAACTCCAACGGCTCCGCCGTCTGCGAGTACGCCGAGCTACACCCGAAGCTGCGGATGGCAGCCGACCAATTCGTGCAGCTGGTGATCTCGATCCTCGACGACGCGGGCATCAACTACCTGAGCGTGACCGGCCGCGCGAAGTCCGTAGCTTCGTTCGCGGCCAAGGCTGCCTGCACCGTCGAAGGCCGACCCTCGTTCACGCACCCGCTCCGGGAGATCACCGACCAGATCGGGGTCCGTGTGATCACGTACGTGCACGGCGACGTCCATGCCGTGGCTGACCTTCTCGATGACCAGGTCGTCGTCCACGACGACCCGTGACATGGGCCGCGAGACGGCGAGCGAGGGCCGTTTCGGCTACGCCAGCCGGCACCTCCTCGTCGGCCTCGACGCTGCCCGCGCGAACCAACCTGCCTACGAACTGCTGCGGGGTCGCCAGGCGCAAGTTCAGATCCGCACCGTGCTGCAGCACGCGTGGGCCGAGTTCGAGCACGACATCCGCTACAAGGGCACCATCCCGGACGAGCACGTGCTCGACTTCGACCGCCGGTTCACGTTGGCGGCGGGGCTACTCGAGCTCGCCGACCGTGAGTTCTCCACCATTCGAGAGAGGCTTCGGACCGGCATGACCGGTCCCAGTCCTGAGCCCCAAGACGACGACCCGCGGATCAGCCCGCGCGAGCTGGCGGCATTCCTCGCCGGGCAGTACGCCGATGCCGGGTGGTCGCGGACCGATCACTACGCGTGGATGTCCGGGCTGCTCCTCGAGCTAGGCATCACGTCCCTGGCCGAGCTCGGCGACACGTTGCGCCCGGTGGACGCGGAGGCGCTCACCCAACGGATGAATTACCGATACCCGCCAGGTGCGGTGCGACGGCTCGACGACGCCTTGCTTCGGGCCCATGGCGACCCGTACGTAGAGCTGCACGGCAACGCCGACCGGGCGCCCGCGCTGCGGGCCAGACTTGAGAAGATGGGCGACGCCGGTTAAGTCGCTCGCGGCGAAAGGACGCGGCTTCGGTGATGGCAACTGCATGCTCGTTTCGTGGCGAAGCGTTGACGGATTCGGCGGATCGCAGGCTTCTTGCGCGCTATGGAACCCTTTGGTGGCACTGGGCGGTCTCACATGATGTCGGGTGCGTTCAACCGTGCAGGGGGTGCCGTGTCGGATGAGTCGGGGTTCAGCCCGTATATGGCTGCGCGTTGGCCTGCGCTGGTCAGGTCTGCGGTGCTACTGGGTAGTAGCCGGCACGAGGCAGAGGACCTGGCCCAGACGACGTTGATTCGCTGCTACACCGCATGGAACCGGGTGGAAGCGGCGGCGGACCCGGACGCCTACGTCTACAAGGTGCTGGTCAACTCGCTGGCATCCAGTCGGCGGCGTCGTTGGTGGGGCGAACGCCCGACAGCTGACGTGCCGGTCGCCGATACTTCACCGGACGCTGCCGACGACCTCGCGACCCGGGACGCGTTACTGGCCGCGCTGGCCGAACTGCCCACGACGCAACGGCAAGTATTGGTGCTGCGGTACTACGCCGATCTGACGGAGTCCCAGGTCGCGCGGGTTCTCGGGGTTGCAGTGGGCACGGTGAAGAGCCGCGCCTCGCGTGGCCTTAAGCACTTGGCCGAGAGCCCCCATCTGAACTCCACGAACGGAACCATCGGCGACGCCAGGAGGCCCCGATGAACGACACCGAAGCCAACACGCTGTTCCACACTGCCGGCGACCAGACTCCGGTCGGTCCTCCACCGGGCCTGGAGGAGCTGGTGCGGCAGCGAACCCGGTCACGACGCATCCGGATGTTCCAGGTTGCCGCGGTCGCGGCCGTTGTCGGCCCCATCGTTTGGGCCGGTGCCGCCATCCTCCCAGACGGACAGTCCGCGACCGGTCCGACCGACCACACCGGCAACCACCTCATCACCGTCCCGGACGTGATCGGGCTGCCGCCAGCGATGGCCGACCGAGTGCTGAGCCAGGCCGGCCTCCGACCCGAGATGGCAACTTGCCACTCCGCGGTTCCCGGCCAAGACGCACCGCCATGCCCAGCGCCTCCGCCGGGTCCTGTGCGTGCACAAGAACCAGCAGCCCTCAGCCAGGCGACGGCTGGTGCGACTGTGACGTTGACCGTTGACGGCAGGGCCGACGTCCAACAGGCGATCCTGGGCGACTGGAATGTGATCTCCAGCCAGCCAGTTGTGCCAGACACCAGCACCGTCACCTTCTATCGCAACGACACGGACACCGTCACCCTCTATGACGGCTGCCAGTTCCTAGGCACGCACTACGACCTAGATTCGGACGGCTCATTCCACCAGCTCGGCAACCTCGACACGACCGATATCCGATGCCCCAGCATCCCGGACTCGAACGCCGCTGCCTTGTTGGCCGGTATCGAGGCCCTCGCCTTAAACAATGAAGCTGCGACCGGCTACGACCATGACGGCAACGTCATCATGACGCTCATGAGGGCCGCTGCGAACGAGCCCACTACGAGCACCGACCTCAACGGCACTTGGAACGTCCGCGCCCTCGTCGGCCCCAACGGGCAATCGGTTCTTCCCGACTCCGCCCGCGACAACGTGCGACTGACCTTTGCCGACGGCGAGATGACCGGCACCACCGGCTGCAACGACGTGTTCGGGACCTACGAACAGACCGGCGACAACGATCAAGACCTCCGATTCCCACGCAGGCAGCTCGGGTCCACCCTTGTGGGCTGTACCGACGAACCGCCACTGGTATCACGTTTGCTCGAAGTGCGGCACGTGAGCGGTTCGGCAGGCGTGCGCTACCTACACGCCGTGAACTGGATGATCATCGCCGAGCTAAGGCGCTGACTCAGTGCCAATTGCTGACGAGCGCACTGACGTCTCGGCGCTGGCGCGGAGAATGACACCCTCTCAGGACAACGCGGGGCGTGTGATGGCACGAAAACAACCGCCGCATAGGCATACACGCCCTTTCGTAGCCACGGCACGTTGGCGGCGGAATGACGCAGGCCCACGGAGGCACTGGCGTCTGCTCACCTAGCGAGTTATTTCCGGATGGTGCGAGTCTTCGAGGTGCCTACCCCGGCTTGGGGGCGCCGCGTTTCCACCAGTCGATTGATGCCCCTTCGCGGACATGGTGCGCGGTCATCTCAACGTCTCCCATATTGCAGAACTTCCAGAGCTCCTTCGCGGCACGGGAGTACTGAAACAACACATGGTCGACGTCGAACGCGTCCACTTCGCCGTCGCGGAAGCGGTCGATCGCGTCTGCGACGTGCGTTACGAGGTCGGCAAGCCTCGCCTCGTGGTAACTCCCCACCGCCTCGCGTGCTCGCTGACGCTCCGTGTTCCGGGACACGACCAAAGGCTAGTGCGAACTGCTGGGAGATGGGGCGCACCAA
>JBDUAP010000225.1:0-4879 GCA_040004585.1 Sporichthyaceae bacterium | reverse complement strand
CGATGGCTTCGGTGGTCGCCGCGTCCTCGTCGAGGCCCTGAGCGACCAGCGCCTCGGCCGACTGGCGCAGGTGGTCCTTGGTCTCGGCGAGGACGCGTCGGGTCCGGGAGCCGCCCGGCTGCAGGCGCTCCGCGAGCTGGTCGAGGTAGGTCTCGATCTCGTGGCTCATGCCCGGGCCTCCGCGACGCCGAGCACGGAGGACACCGCGCCGGCGAACGAGGCCCAGGTCCTCCGTTGGGCCGAGAGCTCCCGGCGGCCGTCCGGGGTGAGGGAGTAGATCCGGCGGCGGCGCTTTAGCCCTGGGGCCCAGTCGCTGCTCACCAGGCCGGCGTGCTCGAGCCGGTGCAACGCGGGGTAGACGGTCCCCTCGGGCAGGTCGAACTCCCCACCGCTGCGGTCGCGCAGCTCGGCGATCAGGGCGTAGCCGTGAGCCGGGCCCGCCGACAGGACTCCCAGCAACAGGCCATCGAGATGCCCGCGCACCTTCTCCGCCTTGGTCATGTCCGGCACATTACCCAGACAGCCTGGGTAAAACAACCGTCGTACGCTGCTCTTATGTGCCGAAGCATCAAGACCTTGCGCCCGCCGTACGCCGAGCACGTCACGCCCGATGACGTCGATGCTGCCGCGCGGCAGTACGTCCGCAAGATAAGCGGCTTCCGGGCGCCGGCGAGCCACAACGCGGAGGCGTTCGACCGCGCGGTGAAGGCAGTTGCCGCCGCCACCGCGGACCTGCTCGGGACGCTCGAGGTCCGCGGCTCCGCCCACGCCTGACGGGCCCAGCGTTTATCGCAGTGAGGGGACCGGTGGCCTCGCGACGGTGCCCATCGTGCTGATGGGCGGCTGGGTCGATCCTCCGGGTGACGGGCTCCCGGCGTGAGGGCCGGCCATGGACTTCAACGTGCAATGGGACACGTTCGCGGCGCGCATCGTGTTCCCGGCCGCCACGTAGGAACCGAGCCAGCTCGTCCGGCGTTGTCTCTGCAACAAGCCCCAGTTCCCGGAGTCCGAAATGCCGCTGCTCGCCCGATCCAGCCGACCCGCTGCCGTCATGCCTGAGTCGGCACGACGGGTTACGCCTGCCATGCGCGTCACCGCTGTCCCGCTGGTGGTCATCATCGTTGCTCTGGGCATCTGGATCACCGGTGCGGTGGTGACCGATGACGCCACGGCCGCGATGGTGCTGACCGGTCTGTGGCTGGCCCTGGCCGGCGCTGTGGCGCTCGTGGTCAGCCTGCGCTGGCGCCAGCTCGCCTGGCCGGTTGTGGGCGCCTACGCCGTCAGTGCGGCGGCCATCGGTGGCTACCTGTTCTACACCAGCTCGGTCGACAAGGTGGTCGATGAGAAGGTGGTCGTGGCCGCTCCCCGCGCGACGGCAAGCACGCCGCCGCCGGCCGGAGCGGCGTCGGTTGCAACGACGTCGGCCCCGGCCGGACCGGTCGAGGTCGCCAGCGGCAAGTTCACCAACCAGGCGCACGACACGTCCGGCCGCGCGACACTGGTCGAGCAGCCGAACGGTGACCGGTTTTTGACCCTGACCCGGTTCAAGACAGACCCCGGCCCCGACGTCCGGGTCTATCTCGTGCCCGACCCGGGCGGCAGCATCACCGACGCGGTGGACCTGGGCAAGCTGAAGGGCAACAAGGGAAACCAGCAGTACGACGTGCCAGCGGGCACCGAGGCAGGTGCGGTCGTGATCTGGTGCCGGGCGTTCACGGTGGCCTTCGGCACTGCCACCCTGAGCTAGCTGGCGGGTGGCTTCTCCGTCGAGGATTTGAGCTGGGCCAGCCCCTTCTCGAAGTCGGACCCGATGAACGAGTCCATCGACTTGAACAGGCCCATCACCTTGGTCATGAACGTCTTCTCGCCCGTCATCGACCAGGTCACGCGAGACCCGGCCCCTTCCGGTTCGATGGTGAACCAGGTGTCGTTGCGTGCCTTCCACGGCTTCTCGAACGCGAGGTCGATCTGCACCCTCGATGGTTGCGTCGCCTCGGTGATCTCCATCCGGCCTTGACCGGCCTTGCGGTTGCCCGACCAGACGTAGACAGCACCGGTGCCCGACTCCGCGCCGGAGTAGGTGCGCTTGAGGTTGGCATCAAGGTCCTCCCACGGCGACCACGTCGGCCAGTTGTGGAAGTCGGCGACCAGGTCGTAGATGCGCGCCGGCGGGGCATCGATCCGCGCCGATCGTTCGACCGCGTAGGTGTCGTCTGTCATGGTCGGAGCGTAGCCCTGGCCGGGCCGATTGAGGCGAGGGTTGTCAGGGAGTTCGGCCGATGAAGGCGATCATGCGCGTCTGCACGTCGGTGTCCGCGGCGACCTCGACACGCGGGCCGTAATGTCCGCTCGCGCGCAGTACCTCGTCCATCTCGACCATCCCGTCGAGGAGCTGGGCGCACTTGTCTGGGTCCAGGCGCTCGTCCTGGCCGGTAGCGCGGGCCAGGTCCCAGGTGTGCATGAAGACGTCACTTGTGTAGAACCGGTCGATCGCCTGGTCCAACGGGACGTCGCCGGTGTATGGGTTCGACAGGACCCGTCCCGGTGTGGCGGGGTCATCGAGGAGCGCCTGCACCGCGTCGGAGTGAACTGTCCACGCGGCGACCGGATCATCGTCGACGGGCGGACCACCACGGGGCAGCTCGACTCCTGCGCCGGCCTTCAAAAACGCCGGGAGCCACTCGGTGAGATGAAGCACCACATCCCGCGCAACCCATCCCTCGGGAGGTGCCGGGTTGTCCCAGGCGTCGGGGGCAACGCCGCGGACACGATCGGTGAACACTCCCGAGATCACGCGGTGCTCTTCGCGAGGATCGGTCATGGCGTCAGAGTTCTTCTGAGTCGACGAACTCGACGATGCGGGCCTGCGGGTTGTTGGTGACCGCCTTGCCAGGCCCCGCCCAGAGTTGGCGGAGCTCCGCCAGCATCGCCTCGGCCTCCTCGTTCGTCCCCAGGTCGAGGTCGATCATCACGAAGTTCGGGTCCTCGACGGATCGAAGGACCTGGTAGCGCACGACCCCCGAGCCCTTCCGGTCGAGTGGGTCGTTGTCGAACGCGTGGCGCCAGGCGTCGTAGTCCGGGACGCGGTGCTCAATGCGCAGGATCGGCATGCTATGACTCCTGTACGTCGGTCAGGCGCGGGCGCGCACGCACCAGGCTGATGCGGCGATCTCGAAGGGAGCCGCGGGGAGTAGTTGAGCACATCGGGCTTGCAGCAGTTCACGACTTGCGTCATCGAGCTGTACGACGTGCGCGCCGGCGGGACCGACGCCCAACGTGAAGGGCTCCCACCAGTCGTCGAACGTCTCGAACGGAACGGTGACCGTCAGCACCGAGTCCTCGATGTCCGTGAGACCGGCAGCGTCGCAGAGCTCGGCCAGGTGACCTTCGCGAGCACCGGGGAGCCCGGACTCGTCGCCGGCATGCGGATCCGTCTCCCGCACGGCTCGCCAGAACTTCGACAGCGGCCCGTCATCTCCGGCGTGATCCCAGACGCAGGCTGAGACGCCGCCGCCCGGCCCGGTCACCCGGGCCATCTCGCGGAGCCCGGCGACAGGGTCGGTCATGAAGTGAACGACCAGCTGGGCAAGAGCGACATCGAAGTCGTCGTCGCCGAACGGGAGGTGCTCAGCGTCACCGGATCGCACGTCGACGCCGGGGAACCGCGCACGCGTTGCCTCGACGAACGGCGCGGACGGGTCGATCGCCGCAACGGCGTTAGCGCCCAGTCGTTCCACCAGCTGAGCCGTCAGCGCTCCTGGCCCGCAGCCCACGTCCAGTGCCCGCTGACCCGCGTGCACCCCGGCGTACTCCGCGAACTGCACGGCCAACGGCTCTGAGAACCGACCCATGAAGCGGCCGTATGAATCCGCGCTGACATCGAAACTCATGTGCTGGCCAGAGCAGCGCCGACGAGCTCGCGGGCCTCTTCCTGGAGCCGGGCCAGGTGCTCGGGTCCCCGGAAGCTCTCCGCGTAGATCTTGTAGACGTCCTCGGTGCCGGACGGGCGAGCCGCGAACCAGCCCGACTCGGTCACCACCTTGAGCCCGCCGAGGGCTGCCCCGTTGCCCGGTGCCTCCGTCAGGGTGGCGAGGATCGGCTCGCCGGCCAGCTCGGTCGCCTTCACCTGCTCAGCCGACAGCTTCGACAGCACCGCCTTCTCCTCGCGCGACGCCGGTGCGTCGACCCGGGCATACGTCGGGTCGCCGTACCGGGCGACGAGCTCGGCGTACCGCTGGCTCGGCGTGGAACCCGTGACCGCGGTGATCTCGGACGCGAGCAGGCACAGCAGCGGCCCGTCCTTGTCGGTCGTCCAGACCTTGCCGTCCCGGCGCAGGAAGCTCGCCCCCGCCGACTCCTCGCCGCCGAACCCGATCGAGCCGTCGAGCAGGCCGGGCACGAACCACTTGAAGCCGACCGGCACCTCGACGAGGCGCCGACTGAGCCCCTCGGCGACCCGGTCGATCATGCTCGAGCTGACCAGGGTCTTGCCGACCGCAGCGTCCGGCGACCAGCCGTCGCGGGCCTGGAACAGGTAGTCGATCGCGACCGCGAGGAAGTGGTTGGGGTTGAGCAGGCCGCCGTCGGGAGTGACGACGCCGTGCCGGTCCGCGTCGGCGTCGTTGCCGGTGGCGATGCCGTACGGCGAGTCGGCGCCGCTCATCGTGGTGACCAGGGAGGCCATCGCGTTGGGGGACGAGCAGTCCATCCGGATCTTGCCGTCGGTGTCGAGCGTCATGAACCGGAACGTCGGGTCCACCAGCGGGTTGACGACGGTGAGGTCGAGCTTGTGCCGGTCGGCGATCTCGGCCCAGTAGTCGACGCTGGCCCCGCCCAGGGGGTCCGCACCGATCTTCAGGCCGCTGGCGCGGATCGCGTC
>JBDUAP010000224.1:0-4951 GCA_040004585.1 Sporichthyaceae bacterium | reverse complement strand
CGCGGCTGGCGATCAACCCCAACACCGTGCTCAAGGCCTACCGCGAGCTGGAGCGCGACGGGCTGGTATCCGCCCGCCCGGGGATCGGGACGTTCGTCACCCGGTCCCTGACCGATGCCTCGCTCGCCGCGCACGAGCCGTTGCGCCGGGAACTCGATCGCTGGCTCACGAAGGCCAGGCGGGCCGGGCTCGACGAGGAGAGCATCGAGGCGCTCTTCAGCAACTCCTTTCGCGAAGCCCGGCAGGACATAGCGTGACCGCCGTCGTTCGGGCGGAGGGACTCGGCAAGCGCTACCGGCGTCGGTGGGCATTGCAGGACTGCACGCTGGAGATCCCGGCCGGGCACGTGACCGGCCTGGTCGGCCCCAACGGTGCCGGCAAAACCACGCTGCTGAGCCTCGCCGTCGGGCTGCTTGCGCCGACGGCCGGCACGATCGAGGTGTGCGGCGGCCGCCCCGGTGCCGACGCGGCGCAGCTGGCCAAGGTCGGCTTCGTCGCGCAGGACACCCCGACGTACCCCGGGCTGACCATCGCCGAGCACCTACGCCTCGGTGCCCGGCTCAACCCGCGCTGGGACAAGACAGTGGCGCAGTCCCGGATCGAGCGGCTCAACCTCGACCCCGGTCAGCGCGCCGGGAAGCTATCCGGTGGGCAGCGCGCGCAACTCGCCCTCACCCTCGGCCTCGCCAAGCGACCCGAGCTGCTGATCCTCGACGAGCCCGTCTCCAGCCTCGACCCGCTCGCCCGCCGGGAGTTCCTGCAGAGCCTGATGGAGGCCGTGGCCGAGCACGAGCTCAGCGTCCTGTTGTCCTCGCACGTGGTCTCTGACCTCGAGCGGGTCTGCGACCACCTCGTGGTGCTCGTCAACTCCGTGGTCCGCGTCGAAGGTGATGTCGAGGCGCTGCTCAGCACGCATCACCGACTGACCGGGCCCACCTACGACACGAGTCGGCTGCCCGCCGACCAGCAGCTGGTCTCCGCCAGCCACACCGACCGGCAGAGCACTCTCGTCATCCGCACCGACGCCCCGATCCTCGACCCTGCGTGGACGGTGAGCCAGCTCAGCCTGGAGGACATCGTGCTGGCCTACATGGAACGGCCCGCCCTCCCCGTCGTACCCAAGCAGGCTCTGGAGGTGCTCCGATGATCTGGCTGACCTGGCGACAGCTCCGCATCCAGGCTGCAGCGGTCTACGCCCTCGTGGCGGCCGCCGCGGTCACCCTCGCGATCACCGGTCCGCGGCTCGCTGATCTCGCCAAGCTGGACGGGAGCATCTTCGACCGGCTCACGCAGGCCGACCGCAACTTCTTCTTCACCGGCGTCATCGCGGTGGCGGTCGCACCCGCAGTGATCGGCATCTTCTGGGGCGCGCCGATGGTCGCGCGCGAGCTGGAGGCCGGCACCCACCGGCTGGTCTGGAACCAGTCGGTCACCCGCACCCGCTGGCTCGCCACCAAGCTCGGCGTCACGGCGCTGGCAGCAGCTGTTGCGGTGGGTGCGCTCACCTTGGCCGTCAGCTGGTGGTCGAAGCCGATCGACGGGGCACTGAGCGACACCAACGGAAGTCTGCCTGCCCGCATGACGCCGGTGACCTTCGCGATGCGCGGCATCACCCCGATTTCGTACGCCGTGTTCGCGCTCGTTCTTGGCGTCGCGATCGGGCTTGTCGTACGACGTCCGGTGCCCGCCATGGCCATCACGCTGGTGGTGTTCATCTTCGTCCAGATCGCCGTGCCGCTCTGGGTCCGGCCGCACCTGGTGCCGACCGCCGAGCAGACAGTGACGTTCAACAGGGAACGGCTCGACGGGATCTCGATCAACGACAACGGCCCGAGCTCGCCGATGCGGATAACCGTGAACACCGGGGGCCCGGGCAACTGGGTGCTGTCCAACCAGACTGTCGATGCCACCGGACGGCCCACCGCCCTGCCCGCGTGGATGAGCGACTGCCTCCCGCCTCCACCGGGGCCGGGAGAGGCGGACCGGGCAGTGGTGACGCAGGCCGGCGTCGACCCAATCGAGGCCTGCTTCACCCGGCTCAACGCCGAGGGCTACCGGCAGCGCGTGGTCTACCAGCCGGCGAAGCACTTCTGGCCGCTGCAGTGGGCGGAGACCGGGATGTTCCTCGCCTTCTCCGGGCTGCTCGCCTGGTTCTGCTTCTGGTGGACCCGCCGCCGCCTGATGTAACGCGATCTCACACTTGACGAACCCGGACCGCCTGCTCGACGAGCTCGAACGGCACCGGCTCGGTCGAGAAGTCGCGCACCGTGCGGTGACGGGGATGGCAGCTCATGCGAGGTCGCTCGGTGCGCGAAGGCGTCAGTGTGCCCGCTTGGCGGGCAGCTGGTCGGCAAAAGCCACCGCGGCGTTCACCCAATCGACAAGCGCCTCACCGCCGAGACCGGCTGGGGCGATGTAGACCATGCTGCTCATCGGGCGGCCGGTGAAGTCCATCGGCCTTACGTGCGGCTGGTCCAGCGCCGCGTCGGCGCCCTCGGGTCCGAGCCGCAGCATCAGGTCGTCGTGGACGACTCCACAGACCATGTGGCCGGCCACCATGAACGCCAGCCCGCCGAACATCTTCCGCTCGGTGACGTCCGCCGTGTCGGCGAGCGCGTCGCGGATCCGCTCGGCCAGCGCCTCGTCGTACGCCATCACGAACCTCCTCGCTTTCGGGATCGGCCCAGTCTGGCGCGCAGCGCCGACAACGAGAAGCCGTGCAGGCGTGGGAAGCGCGAGCGTCCCCCTGTTCGTCTACGGCAGCGTCGTGGTGATCGGCCGGATCACCTTCGCGAAGGTGACCGACCGGCTGCCGCCGCTCCCACTGGGTGCGGCCAGCCTCGGCGTGATCGCCGTCGGGTTGGTCGTCACCGCGTCGTGGTCCGCGCCGGCAGGTGTCGTTCTCGGGGCCGCGCTGCTGGCGCTCGGCGTCGTGTTCAGCACCCCGGCGTTCTTCTCGGCCGTGTTCGCGACCGCAACGCCCTCGCAGCGTGGCGCCGCCGCAGGAACCGCCAGCGCCTTCCTCGATCTCGGGCTGGGTGGGGGGCCGGTCCTGCTCGGATTCGTGGCCCAGGCGGCGGGCATCCCGTGGGCTTTCGGCGTGGCTGCCGGTGTCGCCGCGGCGGGCAGTGCCTGGACCATGCTGCTCGCCCGGGCCGGGGCGATCGACAGTGACGCGCACGTGCGAGCACGATGACGTCATGCCGGCTGGCATGAATGCGCAGGGTGATCGCTGCCTGCGCCTGCATGGAACCGGCGTTACTTTATGGCGTTTTAGTCATATCAGACTATTCCGCGCGTATGGCCGCTCGGGGCACGATTCGCAAGCAATCCTCGTGTCCCGGAAGGCTCGTCCATGCCGCACGCCCGCCCGCTCGCCCGCGTCGCCGCAGTGTCCTTGCTCGCCCTCGTCGGCAGCGTTTTGCTCGACCTCGTTCCGCAGGCGTACGCCGTGACCAGCCGGGCCCCGCTCAACGACACCCGCCTGGTGGGGTCGGCGCCGGTCACCGTGGCCTTCCCGATCGAGTTCTTCGGGCTGGTCGCCGACCTGCCATCGAAGTCCGCACACCTGGCTGACCGGGGCCGGGAGCCATTCGGCGAGGCGCGGTTCCGCGTGCACGGTCGGTGGACCTCGTGGCAGGCACTGGACCAGGACGGCGCCCAGGCGGCAGGGCAGTTCACCGGTGCCCTGGTCGCGGTCGACCGGGCCGACGGCTACCAAGTGCGCGGGCTGCCGTCGGGCGCACGCCGGTGGCGGGCCGCAGCCATCAACACCACCGACGGTTCGTCGGTCGTCGTCGGCCACCGGCCGGCCGGCGCCGCGACGGCGGCGGCAAGCTGCCGGTCGCGGGCGGACTGGGGTGCGGACGAGTCACTGACCGACTGGTCGAAAGGCATCTCGACCCAGAGCTTCTACCCGTTGCAGACACTCACGGTGCACCACACCGCCGGGTCCAACGACCCGAGCCAGGACTACGCCGCGACCGTCCGCGCGATCTACAGCTACCACGTGCAGACCAACGGCTGGGCCGACATCGGCTACCAGTACCTCGTCGACGGGCGCGGCACCGTCTACGAGGGGCGCAACTCCGGGCACACCAGCGCCTCCTGCCTGTACGGCGGCGGCGACGGCTCCGACTTTGCGCACCGCACCGGGTCCGACGACGTCGTTACGGGTGCGCACGTCGCAGGCTTCAACTCCGGCAACGCCGGTGCCGCCCTTATGGGCTGCTACGAGGCCACCTCGGCATGCTCCGGCGACACGAACCCGCCCGCGGCCGCCGTCGACGGACTGGACAACCTGCTCGCCGCCCTGGCGACCCGCCACCACCTCGACCCCCAGGGCAGCACGCGCTACATCAATCCGGTCAACGGAACGACCAAGGACGTCCGCACCATCTCCGGGCACCGCGACTGGGAGGCCACCGCCTGCCCCGGCGGCGTGCTCTACGCCCAGCTACCGAGCATCCGGGCCGACGTCGCCGGCCGCATGGCCGGCGGCTCGCTCACCGCGACGGCCCCGGACGCTCCCACCGGCCTCACCGCCACCGCCTCTGCGTCCACCGCGTCGCTGGCATGGGCGGCTCCGGCCGCCGACGGCGGCGCGGCCGTGACGAGCTACCAGCTGTTCCGCGGCACCGCCACGCCCGTCTCCACCACGGGTGGCCCGGTCTGGACGGGGGGAGCCACGTCCACCACCGACGGGCCCCCGGCCGGCAGCTACTACTACGCCGTGCGCGCCTGCAACAGCGTCGGCTGCGGACCCACTGCGACCGCCGGGCCGGTCACCGTAGCGGCCTCGGCCGCGATCACCTCCGGCTCGTGCGCCGGGGCCACCTGCACCTTCGCCGGCAGCGGTGTCGGCACCCTCTCCTGGACGCTGGGCAACGGCAGAACGGCGACCGGCAGCCCGGTGTCGGCCACCTACACTGCCAAGGGCAGCTACACCGTC